>JAKAHI010000159.1 GCA_021815065.1 bacterium
GTCTTTAACAATGCAACCTCTGCAAAAGGTAATCTTGTGCCGGACAGAACAATTACAAGCGGATCGTTCGCCTGGCCCTGGCGTATATGGCTTGATAAGGCATCTGACAGAATCTATGTAACCGATGACTCTACAGGCCATCTGCTCGTATTCAGTAACGCCAGTACTATAAATGCTGCTACGCCTATTCAGGATATCTCGAGTACACTGTTTACAGCTCCGAGCGGTATCTGGCTTGATACAGCAAATAACAGACTGTATATGGGGGATGCAAATGCCGATGCAATCTACGTATTCAACAATATCAGCACACTCAACGGAACAGTAACACCGGATAGAATCATTTGGGGCGCAAACACGACTCTCAATTATCCCCAATTCCTTTGGCTTGATGAACAGACAGATAGTTTGTATGTTACAAACTTTTCTGGCCATTCGATCCTTGTTTTTACCAGTGCAAGCACGATCAACGGGAACATTGCTCCAAGCAGAACAATTACAGGTTCCACCATTACAGGTCCTACAGGTATCTGGCTTGATACTTCATCAGACCGGCTATATATAACAGACTCCGGAGCCCATGCACTTCAGGTATTTAACAATGCAAATTCGATCAGCGGCGCTGTAACAGCAAACAGGCTTATTTATGGTGCAAGCACGACGTTTAATACACCTTACGGCATCTGGTTTGATGCGGCGACTGATCGCATATACGTGGCAGACTTCCTGAACCTCTCCGTTGATATTTTTAACAGTGCAAGTACGATTAACGGGGACATCGCTCCATCGCGGATCATCAAGGGGGCAAATACAGGCTTCAATTATCCGGAATCACTCTGGCTTGACATGAACCCGTAGGTTTGTTGAAGGTTTATACACCCCTTACCTCACTCTTGAAAGAGGAAAACAAGGGTTAAATGCAGGGGCGGGTTTAAAACCGCCCCTTTTTTTGTATATGAAAGTATGTCTGTATCATCTCACGATGCACAAAAATCTGCTTCACCGGGCGCAACGGTTGTTTCAGGACGCAAGCATACTTATATTTTACATAACCCCGTTAGAAAAGCTGTTGCTTTAAAACAGTCCTTTCTCTGAGGAATTAAAATTTATTATAATAACTCCACCATACATGATGGGGTTTTTTTACCGGGGTAATATTTGTAGACGGAGGTTACCATGAAAAGTTTTGTATTTTATAATCCCACAAAAATAGTTTTCGGCAAGGACAAAACAAAAAGTATCGGCAATTACCTGCACGGGAAAAAATGCCTGCTTCTGTACGGTAAAGAGAGTATCAAAAAGAACGGCATCTACAACAGTGTTGTAGAGTCTTTAAACAAAAACGGCGTCATGTTCGTGGAAAAATACGGCGTAAAGTCCAACCCGATCTTGAGCTTTGTTCACGAGGCAATCGAACTTGCACGAAAGGAAAAGGTGGATGCTGTCCTCGCTGTCGGCGGCGGCAGTGTCATTGATACTGCAAAGGCCATAGCGTGCGGCTTTTATTATCAGGGTGATGTTTGGGACTATTTTACGGATAAAGCAAAAATAGGCGATGCCCTGCCCCTCTATGTGGTACTCACTCTTGCAGCGACTGCATCCGAGATGAACAACGGCGCTGTCATAACGAATGAAAAAACCCAACAGAAATTCAACATTGGTGCTGAATCACTGTATCCAAAAATATCCATCCTCGATCCCGTAAATACCTTCACTGTGCCAAAAACCTACACTGCTTACGGGTGTGTAGATGCCATGGTTCACCTGCTGGAGGGATATTTTACGCAGGACGAGATTGACACATCCATTCAGGACGGCTTTGTCGAGACCATGGTCAAAACATTAATAGAAAGTACCGGGAAAATAATGAACAAAGCGGACGATTTCAATGCGCGTGCTGATTTCATGTGGGCGGCGACGCTTGCGTTAAACGGTCTCACGACTGCGGGTACCGGTAATCACGGATTTCCCAACCACATGATAGGACATTCATTGAGTGCTCTCTACGATATTCCCCATGGTGCATCCCTATCCATAGTCTTTCCCGCATGGCTCATGTATCATGCAAAGGAAAAGTCCCAAAATATATCCCAAAAGATACCAAAGTTCGGCAAGGCAATATTCGGTGTAGAAGACCCGCAAAAAACTATCGAATCATTAAAACAGTTTTTCAATTCCATCGGGGCACCAACCAGATTATCTCAGGTCGATATTCCTGCAGCGGATCTGGATCAAATCGCCGGCAATGCAGTTATGCTGGCCAATAAATGGGGACTGACTGAGTACACGAAAGGCGTCATAACAGATATATTGGGATTGGGGACATAAGGGTCCAAGGAGACAAGGGATCAATGGCTTGAGGCGGCCGGCTTTTTTGTTTTGACATCAAGTCTTAAATAAACTAATTATAGTCAACTACAATCTTAAGGGGGTATATTATTATGGTGTCATTATCGGAAAGCGGCACGTACATCCTTGCGTATGACCTTGGCACAACGGGAAATAAATCCTGTCTTTACAGGATAAGCGATAAGATAGAACTCATAGATGCTTATCTCGTGGAATACCCTCTCTACACAACCGATGACGGCGGAGCAGAACAAAAGGCGGATGACTGGTGGAATGCGGTATGCAGTTCCACACAAGAGATTATAAAGCGCACCTCGATCAAGCCATCGCAGATCAAAGGTATCACTTTTTCATCACAGATGCAGGGATCGGTCGTCGTTGATAAGGAGGGCAAGGCACTGCGCAACCCCATGACCTATATGGACCAGCGTTCGACTGCACAAATCGCAAAATACCTCTACCACGGGTTTCCGAGGATTGATAACTGGAACGCACTCATAGGCTTAAAATCTCTGTATATCACCGGCGGGCTTGCTGCAACGCCAAAAGACCCGCTCTGGAAATACCTCTGGGTAAAAGACAATGAGCCTGAAGTATTCAAAAAGGTTTATAAATGGCTTGATGTCAAAGACTATCTTACGCTCCAATGCACGGGCAAGTACAGTATGACCTATGATTCTGCTCATCTGACATGGGTCTATAATACACGAAAAGGGAAGCTCGGATGGTCGAAAAGCCTTTGCAAAACATTCGATGTCAACATGGAGCACCTCCCTGCTGTCATTAAATCGACGGATATTATAGGAGGCTTAACACAGCAGGCAGCTGATAGAATGGGACTGATACCCGGCATTCCGGTTTTCGGCGGCGGCGGTGATACCTTTTTGACAGCCGTGGGCTCTGGTGCGCTCGATCTGTATGATACGCATATCTATGTCGGCACCTCGGGATGGGTCGCTGCAAACATTGACCGGAGAACCGTGGACATAGCCAACTTCGTTGCTTCGATACTGGGTGCAATACCCGGTGAATACGTTTATACCGCAGAACAGGAGACCTCGGGTATATGCCTCCAATGGGTAAGGGACCATCTCGCCCTTGATGAGATCGGCATGTACCTTGACGCACAGCATATCATGGACAAGACCAAGGAATACGACAGTCTCTATGAATTCCTCAACGAGATAGTTGAACAGACACCGCCCGGGGCCGGAGGACTTATCTTTACACCGTGGCTCCACGGCAACAGATCCCCGCGTGAGGATGCGAATGCACGCGGGATGTTCTTCAATCTGAGCCTTACAACCGGCAAGCGGCAGATGATCCGTGCCGTGCTTGAAGGTGTTGCTTTCCATAAACGATGGATGCTCGAGGCAATAGAAAAGAAGATTCCTTACCAAAAAAGCATCCGTTTTGTCGGCGGCGGTGCAAAGTCCGACGTGTGGTGCGAAATCATGGCAGATATCACAGGCAGAAATATCGAGGTCCCGAAAAATCCGCAGAACGCAGGTACCAATGGAGCTGCTATTGTGTGTGCCGTTGGTCTCGGATTGATTAAATCTTTCAAAGATGCAAAACAGCTTATCCCCGTTGATAAGGTATACCGGCCGAGGGCTCAGTATAAAGCAATGTACGATAAGAGTTTTTCTGTGTTCAGGGAACTGTATAAGCAGAACAAAAAACTATTCAGGATGATGAACGGATAACATGGCATGCGCGTCCCGCCGCCGGCAAGACGTTCCCCGACTTTCTTATTGCATTTATCGGGTAAATGGTTTTATGAGAGAGTATAGAAGTTTATAAAATAATATTTTCAGGAGGCATTACCATGGAATATCAGGAGATAGTTGACAGATTAAAACATATTGTCGATACACCGACGCATCCCATACCGGAGGATACATTATCAAAGATTCGGGAACGTTATTATGCACAGCACGCAAAGTCCGCTGCTTTATATGAAAAAGCAAAAGAAGTAATACCGGGAGGCGTCGAACACAACTTGAGTCTTGAAAAGCCCTTCCCTATTACCATGGACCGGGCAAAAGGGTATAAGATGTGGGACATAGATGGTAATGAATATGTAGACTATCTTATGTCCGGTGCACCGA
>JAKAHI010000160.1 GCA_021815065.1 bacterium
GAAGACATTCGGGATGCTGCTGGTATCATCAGGGATTCGGATAAGGATACCTCCAAACTCGTACGAGGGTGTGAGCAAAACTTTGCCGGGATTACAAATTTTCCCTATACCATTGCCGTGAATACGGCCATGCAGGCAGTCTTATTATCCCTTCGATCTCTCGGTATCAAGGAAAGTGACGAGGTCATCGTACCCTCGTACGCCGGCCCGGACATCGGGGAGGCTGTGGAACATTCTGGGGCCTCGGCGGTATTTGCGGACATAGACCGGCAGAGTCTTACCCTTTCCACGGAATCGGTGACCGCAGGAATCGGTCATAAAACAAAGGCTATCGTCGTTTTTGATACCGCAGGCTTTGCCGCAGATGTAAAACCCATACTCCAGCTTGCCGCTGCAAACGGTGTGTACGTCATCCACTATACCTATTACAATCCACTCCATGACTACAGGCATAAAGCCCCGGGCACTTCTCCGCAGATAACCATATTCGCGAATAATGATCCGTTTACAAAAGGTGCCATAATAGCAACAGATATGGAAAAGACCCAGTCGTCGATAAAAAGCCTCAGGAAGCACGGCATAAAGGTATCAAAAAACAGCAATGAACCTACCCCTTATAGTAACTGGTATTATGAGATTACAAGTCCTGGGTTTGATTGCATGATGACCGGCATACAATGTGCCTTATTCTCGGTTTACCTGAAAAAAACAGGTCACTCTACGGAGCGGCGCAGGCAGAGAGCCGGAATTTACCATAGCCTGTTGCAGCCATTGCAGGACCGGGTACTGCTTCCCGTGTTTGCGGCATCAGACGTATCGCATACATGGCAGTCGTACACCATAAGAATCATAAAAGATTCTATCCTGCTCAACCGGGATGAATTTATCCATGAGTTGAAGCAGAAGGGGGTTGAAGCTTCGGTTCATTATATACCCCTGCATATTCATCCGTATTATTCTAAAAAATACAAGTATACGTACAACATACTGCCGAATACCTACGACATCTACACCTCCGACGTAAGCCTGCCGCTCTTTTCACAGTTAAGCGATGACGATGCCGTCTATGTTGCACAAACGGTCATCGATGTAGTAAAAAGGTACGCACGTTAATATATGAACATGAAAAAAACTGACAGACTTTTACATACCCTGGGATTGGCCGGTCTCTTTTTGTTTGTGATAGCCATGCCTTATTCTCCTGCTTTGTCCGAGGCAGGATTTGATGCGGCCTTACTGGCAGCGATCGTCAGGGCTGCATGGAACAAGCAGGTACACCTGCCGCCGAAGGCTTATACGATTGCACTGGCAGCTTTTCTCGTGCTTGCGAGTATCACAATCCCTTTTTCACTGGACCCGGCACTCAGCATAAGAAAATTCGGCATTGTGCGATGGCTGCTGTTCCCCTACGTCATCCCCAATCTCGGGATCGATTCGAAAACATCGAAGCGATTGCTCAATGTGCTGTTGACGATATCGGGCGTTTTTGCACTGTATCTAATTGCACAGCACCTTCTCGGTAAAACAATAATGCCGTATAAATTCGATGTGTACCAAACAGTTGATTCTGCCAATAACAACCTGTCTGACAGGATAGCGCTGAGGTTCGGACAGTACTATGCCGTGTTGTTCGCCTTTGTCGTTGTTTTTACCTACTTCGGGAAGGGATTGATGCATATCGTCCGGAGTATCCTGTCGGCAATATTGTCAGTAGCAACGACCTATTTTGCCTATGCCAGAAGCGGAGCAGCAGGTCTGTGGTCTTCTTTCATCGTATACGGTCTTCTGAGGGCAAGACCAATACTCTACGGTACTATTATGGTAACGCTTCTTGGTTTGTCGTTTGTATTCGTGTTTCCTCATACAGAACTTTCCGAGCTGTTCTACAGCACCATTCATCCTACAAAGGCATCAGGGGTACGGTACGGTTCCAACCTTGCACGGATACACATGCTGGAAAACACGGAGCAGATATTAAAACAGCATCCGCTCACCGGCGCCGGGTTTAATTGTTATGGTGTATGGACAAAGGTGAACAGACCGGAAGATGCCGGATGGAAAAGGACATTCAGCGATCCCGTAGAATTCCTTGCAACGACCGGTGCGATTGGGTTTTTGGGTTTTTTCATACTGTATGCCGGTATATTGTATGTATTGTTCACGGCCGAAGATGCACTCTCCAATGCAGTGCTTGCCGCGTTTCTGGTCTTTGCCGCAGGAGGCGCATTTGAACCCATGTTCTTCAATACCGTGCTCTTGCGGGGCATGATGTTTCTGATTGCGCTCAGCATATCGGACCGGACACATAAGGAATTAACTCCATAAATAAACAGAGCAGGGGTGATTCATGCATTGCCTCTGTTGTGAAATAATGCTGAAAAATCTTATCAATAAAACAAAAACACTGCTTGAGATGATCAAGTTCGAGCATACGCTGTTTGCAATACCGTTTGCAATCATAGCCATGATGCTCGCGGCCAATGTCATACCCACGCTTTATCAGATGTTCTGGATCCTGATAGCCCTGACCTTTGCACGGACCGTTGCCATGCTCTGGAACAGGATCGTGGATGCAAAGATAGATGCGCGCAATCCGAGGACAAAGAACAGGGCAATACCCAAAGGGCTTGTTTCCGTCAGGTCTGCCATGGTTATGCTGCTCATCTCCTGCATCGTATTCGTGTTCTCCGCATACATGCTGAACAGTCTGAGCTTCATCCTGAGCTTCCCTGCCCTGCTCATTGTCTTCCTGTATTCCTACCTCAAGCGCTTTACCTGGCTCAGCCATTTCGTACTCGGGTTCGTGGACGCCATGGCACCAGCAGGTGCATGGATCGCAATCAGAGGGGACCTGCCCTTCAGCATTATCCTGTTGAGCGGCGCTGTCATCCTCTGGGTTGGAGGCTTTGACATACTGTACTCATTGATGGACCTGGATTTCGACAAGAAAGAACACCTGTTTTCCATACCGGTCATTTTCGGCGTGAAAAGGGCCATTTTCCTGTCGCGCCTCATGCATACACTCATGGTTGCCGCGTTAATCCTGTTCGGGGTTCTTTACCCTATGCATGTCCTGTACTTCACCGGCATTGTCTTCGTGGTCATCCTGCTCGTGTACGAGCACAGCCTCATCAGCCCCGGCGACTTCTCGAAAGTGGAAAAGGCGTTCTATGAAACCAACATCGGCGTCAGCGGTATCATGCTCTTCTTCTCGGCCCTCGACATCTTTTTGAAACTAAGATTTTAGTGCATCTCATGCAAGGCACGCCAATTGGAATAGTGCAATAATCAGTCCAAATTTGTATTGATTAGGCAGTGAGATATCTATATCGTTCTGCAGCTTGCAATTTCTGTCCGCAGGGATATAAAATACCGTCAGAGGAACTTGCATGGACACGATAGAAAAACTGAGACTTCTTTCAGGGGATGCACAGTATGATCTCGCATGCGCGTGTGGCACAACCAAGGACGAGCACAGGGAACGGGGGGGTGAGGGGAAATGGCTCTATCCGGTAACACTCCCGAACGGCGGATATTCCATCCTCTTAAAAACCCTGCTCTCGAATGCCTGTTCCAACGACTGCAAATACTGTCCCCTGCGATCGGATACCAACATCAGGCGCTTTACCCTCAGCCCGGAAGAAACTGCGAGTATATTCATGGACTATGTCAGGCAGCAGCAGGTATTCGGCTTATTCCTGAGCTCCGGCGTTATCAACAACCCGGACTATACCATGGACAGGATCAATGCCGTGGCACGTATCCTGAGATACAAATACCACTTCAAGGGATATATACATCTTAAGATTATACCGGGTGCTTCGGATGCCGCTGTCGAAGACTCCGTTTCCCTTGCAAGTGCCGTGTCTTTGAATATCGAGACCACCGGCAGCAGGCACCTCGAACTGCTTTCCGGAAAAAAGCATTATATGAACGATATCATCCGCCCCATAAAGCTCATGAGCAGGCTCACCGCGAAAGAAAGCAGGTATTCGAGGGTGAAGTGCACAACGCAGTTCGTGGTCGGCGCAGCGGACGAGAAAGACTCGGAAATCATCGATTACATGTTCGGCTTATACGACCGGCTGAACTTCCACAGGGTTTACTTTTCTGCCTATCAAAAGGGCCTTGGTTCCAGGGACATACCCGGGGAGAAGTCGTTCCTGCTGAATCCGGATGACGTGCTGATTCGCGAACACCGCCTGTATCAGGTGGATTTTCTAATCCGAAAATATGGATTTAAGAGTAACGATATTCTTCTGGACAGCTACGGCAATTTAAATCTGGACAAAGACCCGAAAGATGAATGGGCGCAAAGGCATCCTGAATTCTATCCTGTCATAATCAATAAGGCTGATAAAGAAGCATTGCTCAGGGTCCCGGGTCTGGGACCAGAAAG
>JAKAHI010000161.1 GCA_021815065.1 bacterium
AATTCTCTATTATCTTATTTTCCCTGTTTTTTTCATGTATTCATAGAGTGCATCAAACCATGTTCGTATGTCAATATTTGTCACCTGTTTTATCTTTGTTTTATCCAGTGCCGAATTGTGCGGCCGATGCGCAGGCCTGGGAAATTCTGATGTATCGACGGGAATAAGTTTGGTCTTTATACGGGACAGTTTGAGTATCTCGCGGGCAAATCCAAACCACGACACAACACCTTCATCCGAGAAATGAAAGGTCTGCCCGTCGACCTCGCTATGCTCCACAAACCATCGAATAACAGCGGAAAGGTCTTCGGTGTACGTCGGGCTGCCATACTGATCGTCGACAACCTTGAGTTCATCTTTTTGCTGTGCGAGCTGAAGAATCGTATCTACGAAGTTTTTCCCGTTTTCACCATACATCCACTGTGTCCTTAAAATGACATACTTGTCCGTAAAACGCGCCAGCTCCTGCTCGCCCAATAATTTCGAACGCCCGTACACAGACAGAGGATTTGGTTCGTCCGTCTCTGTATATGGACCGTCCTTCCTTCCGTCAAACAGGTAGTCCGTGCTTATATGGATAATCCTTGCACCGGTCACCTGTGCTGCCTGTGCAAGATAACCGACGGCAGTACCGTTCACCAGCATTGCCTTCTCTGAATCGGTTTCACACCGGTCGACAGCCGTATAAGCAGCGGCATTGATAATCACCCCGGGTTTGATTCCCTGTACCGCCCTGAGGACTGCTTGTTTGTCCGTTATGTCAAGCTGTGCCTCCGTGAGGGCCGTTACATGAGATACGGGTTTCAGTACAGCTTCAAGTGCGGTGGCGAGCATACCACCGGCCCCGGTGATGAAAACGTTCGCGAGCGTCATAGTGGCGTCAGTAGGCCTTTAATCCCTTGGACGAGTAATTCTGTTCATAATACTTCATGTACTCACCAGATTTAATCCTGTCCCACCATGCCCGGTTTCCCTCATACCAGTCTATCGTTGTCTTCAACCCGATGTCGAGTGATGTCCGGGAAGACCACCCGAGGGTGTTCATGATCTTAGAAGGATCAATCGCGTACCTCCTGTCATGACCCGGCCTGTCTTTGATATAGGTTATGAGTGATTCGGATTTGTTCATAAGTTTTACAACAGTCTTTATCAAGGATATGTTGCTACTTTCGTACCCTGCTCCGATGTTGTAAACCTCGCCTTCTTTCCCTTTATGAAGAACCCTGTCTATTGCCTCCGCATTATCCATAACATAGATCCAGTCCCGTACATTCAATCCGTCTCCGTAGATAGGGACCGGCTTATTCTCAAAAAGGTTTGTGATTGCAAGAGGAAGCAGTTTCTCCGGGAACTGGTATGGACCGTAATTGTTCGATGTTCTTGTTATCAGAACAGGCATATTGAAGGTCTCGTGATAGGCAAGCGCTAACATATCTGCGGATGCCTTACTCGCGGAATAAGGGCTGTTGGGGTGCAGACAAGTTGTTTCCGTAAACCTGCCGGTTGCACCGAGGGATCCATATACCTCATCCGTCGAGATCTGAACAAACCGCGAAACATGCTTTTCCTTTGCGACATCGAGCAGCGTCTGCGTGCCCAGCACATTGGTTTTTACAAACGCTGCCGGTTCAAGTATGCTCCTGTCTACATGGGACTCGGCTGCAAAATTTATCACAGCGTCTATCCCCGTATCCATGATATCGCCGACAAGCTTTGCATCGGCTATATCTCCTCTGATGAAGGAATAATGGGTGCTGCCGTCTATGGATTTAAGATTTTCGAGGTTTCCCGCATATGTGAGTTTATCCAGGTTGATAATATCATAATCCTTGTGGTGCTCCAGCATATAGAGTATGAAATTTGAGCCGATAAATCCGGCCCCGCCGGTAACGAGGAGCTTCATTACCCGTCCTTTCTTGACCAGTCATAAGGTATATCGTTTTTGTGAGGGTCTATTCTGTATTCGTCGGGTTGTTTATAATTAAATATGTTGGTAGGGATATTGATGACCATCGCCTCTGTTTCGCTGATGCATTTGAATCCGTGGTAAACCATTTCGGGTATGGAAACAAGAATGGGGTTGTGTTCGCCCACGAAAAACTGGTTCACCTCTCCTCTGGTTTTTGAACCTTCCCGGTCATCGTAGAGGACAATTTTCATCATGCCTTTCACGACACTCATATTGTCCGTTTGATGCTTATGGTAATGCCATGCTTTCACAACACCGGGGTATGCTGTCGTCATATAGACCTGTCCGAATTTTGTGAAAATTTCTTCATCCGAGCGCAGGATCTCCATCAATCTGCCGCGTTCATCGGATATTACCTTTAAGTTTTTAACCTTGACACCGTCTATCATACGTTCATGCTCCTTTTTTACGATTTAGCCTGTACCAGACTGCGGTCTTGCCACAGGTGTTCTTTTATCCCTCCCCTTTGTTGCCTCCCATCAAGGGAGGGGCGGTAATGCGGTACTAAGGATCAACCTTGCGTTCCATCTGCCCTTATGGCAGGCCAACCTTGCTGTTGTCACCGAGCAGCAGCCGGTAGACCTTCGGCTTTTCATTGAGTTTCTTTACCTCAACATTCCTACCAACAAGACTGTCCTCTATCTTAATGCCGACATCCTCTATAAGACAATTCTCAAGGATGATGCTGTGTTCGATTTCGCTGTTGATAACCTGGGTACCGGATGATATAGAGGTAAACGGACCGATGTATGAATTGATAATCTGCGCACCGCTGCCGATTGCCGCGGGCCCTCTGATGGTAGAATTTTTGACAATGGCGCCCTCTTCGATGACAACCTTGAACTCCACACGGGAATTCGCGTCAACTTCACCCTTGATATCTGTTTCATAGAGATCGAGCATCATCCTGTTTGCTTCAAGCATGTCCTCAAGCTTACCGGTGTCCTTCCACCATCCTGTCACGATGTGCGGCAGGACCTTGAAATTGTTGTCGATAAGCCATTGGATTGCATCCGTGATTTCAAGCTCTCCCCTTTTTGACGGCTTTATGGATCTGACCGCCGTATGGATGTTTTTATCGAACATATAAACACCCACCAGAGCAAGATCGCTTTTGGGCTTTTTAGGCTTTTCCTCAAGCCTTATCACCCTCGAATCCTCAAGCTCGGCAACTCCAAACTGATTTGGGTTTTTAACATGGGCAAGCAGTATCTGGGAATTCGGAGATTCCTGTTTAAACTGTTCGACAAGTTTTGTAATACCGCTCTTGATTAGGTTATCTCCAAGATACATAACAAATGACTCGTCCTGAAGAAAGTCCCTGGCGATGAGAACCGCATGGGCAAGGCCAAGGGGCTCGTCCTGTTGTATGTAGGTGATCTTTACACCAAATCTTCTGCCGTCAGCTACGGCATTCCTGACCTCCTCAGCAGTGTCTCCGACAATGATGCCGATATCCTGAATACCAGCATCCCGTATAGCCTCTATGGCATAAAAGAGTATCGGCTTATTCGCAACCGGAATGAGCTGTTTTGCGCCGGTATGTGTAATGGGTCTCAGACGCGTCCCCTTGCCGCCACTCAGTATAAGTGCCTTCATTATCGGAAAAAATCCTTTATTTTATCAAAGAATGTCGGACTGCCGCTGTAAACAGCCCTCAACTCCATTTCTTTTGCCTGACTTTTTAAGAAGACATTCATCGGAACATCCCAGGAAACATCCCTGCCCTTTATATTGCCGTTAGCAGAGATTATGTCGGTGGGAAAACTAACGTCCAGTTTTATGCCATAATTGGAAAGTGAACCTTTGAGTACATTTTCATAATTCATTTGGGGCTTTGAATCCGGTTCCTGTTTCTTATTCATAGAGTTGATTAAAGAGATTATCAATTCCTTATTCTTGTCAAGATTTTTCATGCTGAATTGTATAGTGCTCATCTTTAAATTGTTGATATTTTTAAAACCTACCCTGCCTTCAATGATATAATAGCCTTTGTCTGTGTATATTTTTACGTGCTTAACTTTTACGCCTTCGAGACCTGCAAATTGATTGTTGAAATCCTTTGCTGTCAAAGGGAATTGAATGCCCGTTTGTGCCATAGCATTGCGAAGACCGGTTTGATCTTTCATAAGTGCCTCTGGTATGTAGTAAGCAAGATGCATACTTCCTGATCCGTTTAATTTGAGTACTACATCTTCTTTTACATTGATGCAGCCCGCTATGAATACCAAGCCCATTAAAGCAATATACCCGATATGTTTTCGCATGCTTTTCTTTTTACAGAAATTTATGGTTTATGTCAAATGAACTCACGGATTAAACATTTCCGCAAAAGCCGGCACTAAAAAAATATACTGTGTACTTTCACCCACTAAAAACGATATTTGCAATTATTCAACAAACAT
>JAKAHI010000162.1 GCA_021815065.1 bacterium
CAACCAGGTCGAGGTCATTAACATGGGCAAAAATACTGTATTGAACGATATACCGCTATCTTCATATAGCACATGGGCTTCAAAGTTCCAGACACACCCATGGGGCATTGCCGGGGTGAACAACGAGATCATGGTTGCAAACAACGGCATGAGCTATACAGACTTCACCTATGGTTCGCCTGGCATGATAAGCGTTATAGATCCATCAACACAAGCCGTAACAAAAAATATCACAACAACCGGCATTAATCTTCAGGCTGTCGAGCCGCTTACACAATCAGGGTTTGTGGTAATATCAAACGGCAACTACGGCACTATAAGCGGCTATGCAGAGTTGTTTCATGATAATTTTACGGAATGGGCATCTGTACCTTTAAGCGGAGGAGGTGCAGGCATTGCACTCAGCTCCACAGGTATGGGGTACGTGGCATCAAACAGCATTGTCGGATACGATGAGATCGACACGAATGCCGGCACCTTTGTTTCAACGACCGATCTCACGAAACAGGTAAAAGGGTTGAACGGGTATAACCTTACGAGTATCAAATTTGCTCCCGATGGTACGCTCTGGGCAACGGACTGGCAGGACAATATGGTCTTTGAGATTGATCCGAAGACAAATACCGTGATAAAGACTTTTTCATTGCCTGAGCACGCTCAGGACATGGTGTTTGTGTATTAAGGGTGCAGCGTCGCCTACTATAGGAGACTGTGTCGCAATCCTTTTTCATCTCCCTCCCTTGACGGGAGGGATGGGAGGGAGGGTGATGTTTGTATATCATGACACAGTCTCGAAATAAGAGGGGAGGGACGCTATAATCCAGTTAGGCAGTATGGGAAAATTATGAAGAAGAAGTTAATAATCTGTATAGGGCTTATCATTGCAGGGGCATGGCATGCCATGCCCCTGCATGCACAGGGTACCGGGAATATAGTTGTCCGTGATGACACAGGCAGAAAAGTCTCCATCCGGCTTCCGGTGCAAAGGGTTGTGACCCTTGCCCCGTCAAATACAGATATTCTCGAGGCACTTGGAATGACATCAACCATCGTTGGCGCAAACAAGACAGACGACAGTCCATTGCCGAAAGATGTGAAAAGGGTTGGTTCTATCAACCCGTCTCTTGAAGAGATTGTGTCTTTGAACCCGGCGCTTGTCATGGGTATCTATGGAGAGGACATGGTATGCAACAGGCTTGAACGCTTGAACATCCCCTGTATAATCCTGTCGCCCGGCAACCTTGAAGGGGTAATGCACGATATAAGGCTTGCCGGCCGGCTTTTTTCGGCAGATGCCCGTGCATCCGTTATCGTAGATACCATGCAACAAACTATTGATGGGGTACAGGCAAGGTTGGCTCATTGTACGACAAAGCCTCTTGTGTACTTTGAGATAGACGGTTCTGATCCCTCAAGGCCATTTTCTGCCGGCAAAGGGAGTTTTATAGACAGTCTGATAACAATGTCCCATGCGGTCAACATCGCCCATACCACGAGTACCCTATGGCCGCAGTTGTCTTCCGAATACATTCTCGCGAGGAATCCGGATGTTATCATTTTGTCGGATAAGCTTGATATACATGCATTGAAAAAACGTCAGGGCTGGCCGGGGATAAAGGCTATCAAAAACAAAAGGGTCTATACTATTGATGTAAATCTGGTGTCAAGGCCGGGCCCGGACATCGTAAAGGCGTATGTTGAAATAGCAAGAGACATCCATCCGGAGGTGTTCGGAAAATGAAACTGCACCACTTCATAGAACGGCATACATGGCTTCTGTGGCTTACGCTTGTGCTGTGCCTTCTCATGGTCTTTGTTCTGAATATCGCAATTGGGCCCGTCAACATACCATTATCAACAGTCCTCCATGCATTTCTGTCTTCATCAAAAAACATAGACAGTACGATCATCCTATCCATCAGACTGCCGGTAGCTCTATCGGGTATTATCGTGGGAGCGAGCCTCGGGGTCAGCGGTGCGATCTTCCAGGCAATACTGCGCAATCCTCTTGCAGATCCTTACATACTCGGCATATCCGCGGGTGCGGCACTGGGTGCGTCCATAGCACAGGCACTTCTCTTCAGCAGCATTCCCGTATCTCTTTCGGCATTTGTCGGTGCTATCGCAGCCATGGCAATGGTTTACCTGCTGTCATTATCTTCGGGCAGCTCGACGCCGCTTTACCTTATTCTTTCGGGAGTTGCCATCAGTGCGCTCCTCGGCTCTATCATGTCTTTTGTCATGCTGATGAGTAATGCAATGCAGATCCGGATCTATTCTATCATGCTGTGGCTTATGGGCGGTATCAAGGAGACAGGATGGCATGAGCTTATTTTTATCAGCGCAGCGTTTATTGTCCTCATGGTACTTGCATTGTTGACTGTCCCGTATCTTGATATACTGCCGTTCGGAGACGAAAAAGCATCGAGTCTGGGCGTACATGTCGAAAGGGCAAGGCTGCTGTCCATGACTATTGCGGCACTGCTAGCCGGTATCGCGGTATACCTGAGCGGTCTTGTAGGATTTGTGGGACTTGTTGTGCCGCATATTACACGGCTGGTCATAGGACCTTCCCATAAACGGCTTATAACGGTCAGCATTTTTGTCGGTGCTATCTTTTTGCTGTTCTCCGATCTCATTGCAAGGACTGTGTTGCGGCCTATCGAGGTACCCGTCGGTATAATAACATCGCTCATAGGTGCGCCATTTTTCCTTTATTTGTTATTACGTGCGTATAAGGGGTATAAATTCTAATGTATCTATCCGTCGGGAACATCTCATTTGCCCACAACAGCACATTCAGAATAGAGGGCTTAAGCCTTGCAGTTGATAAGGGAGAGATGCTTGGCATTATAGGACCAAACGGTTCCGGTAAAACGACACTGCTGAAACTCCTGTCCGGTATTTTTAAACCGCAGGCCGGGACCATAACGCTCGACGGGCACGATATGCATGCATTCAATCACAAGGAGCTCGCCTGTATAAGGGCCTATGTGCCGGAGAGCATCGATCTACCGTTCGACTATACCGTTTCCGAGATCATTGCGATCGGCAGGCACCCATTCATCGGGACATTTTCAAGGCCAGGCAAAAACGATCGTAAAGCTATTGATAATGCAATCGAACTGACGGACACGCATAAACTCGTAAACAGAAAATTCTTTACGTTGTCCATGGGAGAGAAACAAAGGGTTATGCTCGCAATGGCGATTGCCCAGGAGCCGGAGGTTCTCTTGCTCGATGAACCCATTTCGCACCTTGATATAGGACATCAGCTTGCGTTTATGCATACGCTCAAACAGCTTCATAGAAGCGGCACAACCATAATCTCGGCCATGCATGAGCTTCCCCTTGCAAGAGAGTTTTTTGAACGGCTGTGCCTTATGGATAACGGAAGGATCGTGAAGGCCGCATCATCCGGTGACGGGGAGCTCCTTGTCCATATAAAATCCGTGTTTGGCGTCTCGGACGAACGATTCATAAAATAAGCGACTATGTCTGATCGGCTTTGTGGTATGGCACGGTAATATTATTTCATCAAAAAGCCTCGCATAATAACATAGAAATTGTTTTGTTGTTGGTGTTGAAAATTGACTAAAGTATAGGTTAATGCTATGAATCTAAAACATAAATAAAGATTAAGCTAAAGCGTAGTAGAGGTTAAATTAATGATGAAAATACCTGTTTACCAACCGTCTCTTTCCGGTAATGAAAAAAAATATGTAAATGAGTGCCTTGATTCAAACTGGATCTCTTCAAAAGGGAGGTTTGTCTCATTGTTTGAACAAAATTTTGCACACTATACCGGTATGAAATATGCTGCGACTGTAAGCAATGGGACCGTTGCATTACATCTTGCACTTCTCGCATTAGGTATAGGTGCTGGTGATGAGGTAATAGTACCTACGCTTACCTATATTGCCTCGGTAAATGCTATAGCATATACAGGAGCAACTCCGGTGTTTGTAGATTCTCTTCAAGATACATGGCAAATGGACCCTGCTGACGTAGAACGGAAAATAACACCCAAAACACGTGCTCTTATGGCGGTTCATTTGTATGGACATCCGTGTGATATGGATCCCCTTGTAGCAATAGCTCAAAAGCACGATCTTTTTCTTGTTGAGGATTGTGCAGAAGCATTCGGTGCTCTCTATAAGGGGAAGCACGTCGGCTGTTTTGGCGATATATCCACGTATAGTTTTTTCGGGAATAAAACTATAACAACCGGCGAAGGTGGTATGGTTGTTACCAACGATGATACTCTCTACGACCGTGCGGTGCACTTTAAAGGTCAGGGTCTCGCAAAACACCGCGAATATTGGCATGATGTTGTAGGATACAACTACCGTATGA
>JAKAHI010000163.1 GCA_021815065.1 bacterium
AGGTGCTTTACCTTATGCGTAATGATCCGCTTCAACAGGTTACGGCTTATCTTGGTCCCGGCAGGAACAAGAACATCCCCGGTTGCCGGATCCTTGATTTCGACGCTGAATCTTCTGTTCAAAAGCAGCTCGGGATCAAGGTCGAGCACGATACTGTCGTCTTTTATCTTGATTGACTCCGTCTTGTAGAATTTCCGCAGTATGTCCTCTTCCGAATACCCAAGGGCTTTCAGAACTACCGTTGCATAAAATTTCTTCTTCTTATCAACCTTGACGTACATGATATCTTTTTGATCAAACTCAAAATCAAGCCACGAACCTTCGTAAGGAATGATGCGCGCCATATAAACCGGTCTTCCGGTACTCTGAATTTTGAGTTTGTCATACTCGAAGAACACACCCGGTGAACGGTGCAATTGACTTACGATAACCCTCTCTATGCCGTTAATGATAAAGGTACCGTTTGAAGTCATGATGGGGAGATCGCCAAAAAATACTTCTTGTTCCTTTATATCCCTTACCGTTTTGGTCTTTGTTTCAGGATCGACGTCTTTCAGGATCAGCCGTACCATGATTTTCATGGGCATCGTATAGGTTAACCCTTTCTCCTTGCATTCATCAACATCATAAGCAGGGGGATCCAGTATATAACGCACAAATTCCAGAGAAGCGGTCTCATTGTAATCTTTTATCGGGAAAACGGCGTTAAATGCCGCTTGTAAACCATAATTCTTACGCTCTTCCGGATTCGTATCGGTTTGTAAAAACTGACGGAAAGAATTTAATTGTACCTCGATAAGATCAGGGATATCCATCAATGTCTGGAACTTCCTGAAATCTTTTCTCAATACAGTTAATTTATTAAAATCTTTGGCGGCCATAAGTTAATTACCTCCCTCAAGGAATAAAATAGTAAATCAAAACACACCCCAAACTCTGGGAGTACCCCCTGTATGAAAGGACACGGCTTTTAGCCGCGGCCTTCCTCTAAGAGTTTTTAAACAGAATAAAGCATTCCCGCCCTGTATGGCGGAACGCTCTAACGGGGTAAAAACTCTCAAAGAATCTCCTCCGGGAAAGATATGAGATATGAAGCTGTTAATTGTTATTTAATTTCTACCTTTGCTCCGACTGCCTCAAGCTGCTGTTTTATTTTTGCCGCATCTTCCTTCGACACCCCTTCTTTTATGACCTTTGGAGCACCCTCAACAAGCTCTTTTGCTTCCTTCAAACCGAGGCTCGTTATGACACGGATTTCTTTTATTACTTTGATCTTCTCTGCTCCGGCTTCCGAAAGTGTTACGGTAAACTCGTTCTTTTCCTCTTCGGGTTGCTGTGCCTGTTGTGCACCCTGCGCTGCAGGAGCTGCCGCTCCCATGACCGGCATTGCCGCAGCTTTAATACCGAATTTATCTTCCAACGCCTTTACCAGTTCCGCAAGCTCCAGTACATTCATCTTCGCTATAGCAGTCAGAATGTCCTCTTTGCTTAGTGTTAAGTTCTTCTCCGCGAGCTCTTCCTTTGTAGCCATTTCTACCTCCTAATTTTTTGTTTGTTTATTTTGTATTATTCCGTTCAGAACGGTTATGAATCCTGAGATGGGTGATGCAACAGCATAAACCAATCTCGATATTGGTGAACTCAGCACATTCAGAAGCATGCCGATAAGTACCTCTTTCTCGGGCAGCGTCGAAAGCAATATCACCCTTTCAGGGACGATGAAGTCGTTATCGACAATACCGCCTTTTATTACCAGGAGAGGATTAGTTTTCGAAAACCCCACTATCTGTTTAACAATCAGGGCGGGATCGTCGTATGCAAACATGACCGCTGTCGAACCGGTGAAAACCTTTTCCTCTATATCCGGCAGTATACCTTTAGCGGCAAGCAAGAAAAGTGTGTTCTTTACAATCTTGAGATCACCATGCTTGGCACGGAGTTCTCTTCTTATGTTGGTCAGTTCACCTACTTTTAAACCTTTATATTCGGTTATGAATATAGCTTTTGACTTTAATATTTTTTCCCTTACTTCCGAAACAGCAAGACCTTTTGACTGCTTGTTCATAAAAAACCTCCAATATTCGAGCTTATCTGTACGTCTGGACCGAAATTTTTACGCTCGGTCCCATCGTTGTCGATATATATGCACTCTTCAAAAATTGTCCCTTACTCGTGGCAGGTTTTATCGATTTCAACCTCTCCATAATCGCGTGAAAGTTGTCGGCCAACCGATCTTCCGGAAACGACTTCTTTCCTATAACAAGATGCACCACGCCGCCTTTATCGTTTTTGATCTCTATCTTCCCCGCCTTCGCTTCTTTGACCGCCTTTGCAACCTCGAATGTTACCGTTCCGAGTTTCGGGTTCGGCATAAGCTTTTTTGGTCCGAGTATCTTGCCGAGCTTGCTGACGAGCCCCATGAGATCCGGTGTAGCGATGACCGTATCGAAATCGAGCCATCCGCCAAGGACCTTATTGACAAGCTCATCTGCGCCGGCATAATCCGCTCCCGCATCCAATGCCTCTTTCTCATTCTTTGTAAACACAAGCACTTTTACCTGCTTACCGAGTCCATGCGGGAGAACTACGGTTCCCCGAATGTTTTGATCGGTCTGTTTTGTGTCTATTCCAAGGTTAACGGCAAGTTCCACGGTCTCATCGAATTTATGACCTTTTAGCTTCTTTATTAAATCCAGTCCCTCTTTGAACTCATACAATTTGCCGTGTTCAACCTGTTTCCTGTCCTCGTTATAAATTTTACCATGCATTCTCATTGTTCAGCACCGCCTTAAATAATTTCTATACCCATACTTCGTGCAGTTCCCTCGATAATCTTGACAGCGTTATCGATATCGTATGCACTGAGGTCCGTCATCTTCTGTTTTGCTATCTCGATAACCTGACTCTTTGTAATCTTTCCTACTTTGATTTTCTTCGGATCTCCCGACCCTTTTTCGAGTTTCAAAGCCATCTTTATCAATACCGAGGCAGGCGGAGTTTTCGTAATAAAACTAAAACTTCTGTCTGAGTAGATAGTAACTAAAGCCGGTATAATCAAGCCTTCCTGTACCTTGGCTGTTTTTGCATTAAACGCCTTACAGAACTCCATGATGTTTACACCATGCTGTCCAAGGGCCGGCCCCACCGGCGGCGCCGGGTTGGCCTTACCGGCAGGTATCTGTAATTTGACCTTAGCAATTGCTGTCTTTGCCATTCTATTTCTCCTTTAATTCTTTTCAACCTGATTAAAATTGACCTCAACGGGAGTTGATCTTCCGAAAATACTCACCAGCACCCTTAATCTCCCCTTGTCGGCCTTGACTTCCTCTACAACTCCATTGAAACTTGCAAAGGGTCCGTCGATGACCCGTACACTTTCTCCTGCTTCAAAGGATAGCTTCGGTTTTGGTTTTACCGCACGTTCCTGTATTTCTACTTTCAGTTTATTAACCTCTTCATCCGGAACCGAAGGTATCGATTTTATATCCTTACCCCCGCCGACGAACCCGGTAACCATGGGTGTCGATTTTACAATATGGAACGCCTCTTCCGTCGGTTCCAACTGTATCAGGATGTACCCGGGAAAAAACTTTTGCTTCGACTTCCTCTTTACACCGTTTACAATCTCTATAACATCTGCCTGAGGAACAAGGATATCTCCAAAAAGGCTATCTTTGCCGATCCCCTTGATCTTGGCAAGGAGACCCGTCTTTATCTTTTCCTCATATCCGGAATATGTATGAACTACGTACCACTTCATCTGAATATCAAACTTATAAGGTAGCTGAACCCAAGGTCTACCACGTTAAGATACAGAGCCGTTACAATGACAACCACGATTACAACAAGCGTTGATGTCGTAACCTGCTTCCGTGTTGGCCAGGTGACTTTCTTTAACTCCGCCACTACTTCATTAAAGAAGCCTTTCATTTTTTCCGTAAACGTCAATTCATTTTCCATAATTATTTTCCTGTATAAGTTCAGGTCAGGAGGGACTCGAACCCCCAACAACCGGTTTTGGAGACCGGTACTCTACCAGTTGAGCTACTGACCTATTTTGTCTCCTTATGCGGTGTGTGCTTCCTGCAGTGCGGGCAATACTTCCTGAGTTCTATTCTGTCCGGTGTAGTCTTTTTATTCTTGGAAGTCATATAGTTCCTGTTTTTACACTCGGTACATGCCAATGTGATCATTGTTCTCATATTTTTATCCTCGGTTATTCTTTACTCTATAATCTCCGTAACAACACCAGCACCGACGGTCTTACCGCCTTCCCTGATGGCAAACCTTACGCCCTTTTCCATCGCTATCGGAACGATCAAATCTCCCTCAAGCGTTATGTTGTCTCC
>JAKAHI010000164.1 GCA_021815065.1 bacterium
GATCTAGCGTCTGAAAGAAGCTGCGGAAAAGGCAAAGATAGAGCTTTCATCCACCATGGAATCGGAGATAAACCTGCCCTTTATTACGGCTGACGCAGCAGGACCAAAACACTTGATTCTGAAATTGAGCAGGGCAAAGCTGGAACAGTTGTGTATGGATCTTCTTGAGCTGAGCTTTGAACCCATGAAGCAGGCTTTAAAAGATGCAGGGCTGAAAGCATCTGAAATCAACGAGGTCGTGCTGGTCGGCGGACAAACAAGAATGCCCAAGATCCAGCAGATGGTAAAGGAATTCTTCGGCAAGGAACCCCATAAAGGGGTGAATCCGGACGAGGTTGTTGCTGTCGGTGCAGCAATACAGGCGGCAGTGCTTTCCGGCGAGGTAAAGGATGTGCTTTTGCTCGATGTTACGCCGCTTTCACTCGGCATAGAGACCCTCGGCGGCGTCATGACGAAACTTATCAACAGGAATACGACGATACCGACACGGAAGAGCGAGATCTTCACGACAGCAGCAGACAATCAGACAAGTGTCGAAATACACATACTGCAGGGTGAACGGGAGATGGCAGGCGCCAACAGGACGCTCGGCAGGTTCCAGCTTGTAGGCTTACCTCCGGCACCTAGGGGGATACCTCAGGTAGAGGTTACCTTTGATATCGATGCGAACGGGATCCTGAACGTATCGGCAAAGGATCTCGCAACAGCGAAAGAGCAGAAGATCGTTATCACGGCATCAAGCGGTCTTGCGAAAGAGGACGTCGAGAAGATGGTAAAAGAGGCCGAGAAACACGCGGAAGAAGACAAAAAGAACAAAGAGACCATAGAGGTTGCCAACAATCTGGACAGCCTTATCTACAGTATACAGAAGCTGATTAACGAGAATAAAGACAAACTGAACCCGGATGAAACCAAAAAGCTGGAAGAAAGCATAGAAAAGGCCAAGGCAGTACTCCAGGAAAGGGATATCGATAAGATGAAGGCATCCATAGAGCAGCTGAACAAAGACTCTCACCACCTTGCAGAGGAGATGTATAAAAAGGCATCGGCAGCGGGCAAAGGTGCGCCTGGTGCGGAACAGGCACAATCCGCTCAGGGCGAAGAGTCGGCCAAGAAAGAAGACGTAATAGATGCTGAATTTGAGGAGAAAAAGTAAACCCGTCAGAAAGGTAGAGGCTTTTCGTTGAATAAATTTGTTGAAGGGAGGTGAATAGAAAACATGGCGATAATGAAGTGGGACCCATTTAAAGAGCTTACCACCATTCAGGACAGGATCAACAGGTTGTTTGACGAGAATATGGGGAGGGTTAGATTCCCCGATGTTGAGCTATCAGCAGGATCATGGAATCCGGCCGTTGATATTTATGAAACCAAGGACAATGTTGTGCTGAAAGCTGAATTGCCAGGCATGGAGAAAAAAGATTTTTCCATAGAAGTAAAAGACAATATGCTGACCCTCAAGGGAGAGAGAAAATCCGAAAAAGAGACGAAAGAGGAAAACTACTACCGGATGGAGAGAGCGTATGGTTCTTTTACCCGCTCCTTTACTCTTCCTACATCCGTTGACAAAGACAAGGTCAAGGCGAAATTCAAGGACGGTGTACTGGAGGTAACCATACCCAAGACAGAGGCAGCGAAACCAAAACAGGTAAACGTGGAAATTGAATAAGGTAAAAGCCTTCTCCTCAACGGGCGGCCGGGTATCTGACCGCCCGTTTTTTGTTGCAGAATTGAATGTCCTTGACTTTATACAAAGTTAATTTAAATAGTAGGTAATCTCTGCTCTTCAAAAAAGAAGGGCTTATAAAATCCAAAGGGAGGATAAGATGATAAGAACGTATGAGTTGATGTACATCGTCGACAGTTCTCTGCCGGAAGAGAACATGAAAGCTGTGATAGAAAAGATCAGCAGCACCATTAAGCGTAACGGTGAACTTCTGGATCAGCAGAACTTGGGCGATAAAAAGCTGGCTTACCCCATCAAAAGGAAACAAAGGGGCACCTACATATTGAACATTATCAAAGGTGAAAACAATACCATAAGCGAAGCCGAAAGAACCCTCAAAATCACGGACGGAGTACTGAGATATCTGACGATACGGCCAGACACAACAGCTTAAGAAATGTTCTATGCCGGAACTCAACAAGGTAGTGATCGCCGGAAGGCTGACGGAAGATCCAACGATAAAATATACCGCAGACGGAATAGCTGTCGCAAATCTTAAACTGGCAGTTAATCATTACGCGAAAGACCGGCAGGAATCCGAGGCAAGTTTCTTCGACGCCGTCGCTTTTGGAAAGGTCGCGGAGTTTATCGAACAGAACGTCAAAAAAGCTGATCAGATCCTCATAGACGGCAGGTTGAGACAGGTTAAGTACAACATCAAGGTCGGCGGTGAGGAAAAGACGCGATCCAGGGTGGAGATAGTTATTAACAGCATATTTCCCGTCAATATGCATACGGACAAAACAATAGAGGACAAGGGTACGATTGAGTATTGATACCAAGTAATAAGTATAGGAGGAAAAGATGGAAGAGAGAAGGCCAAATACAAGAAGAAAGGCTATCGTAGTAAAAAAGAGGGTTTGCAGGTTCTGCAATGACAAGCAGAGTACCATCGATTATAAGAACCCGGACATGTTGATGAGTTTTATATCGGAGAGAGGAAAAATATTGCCGCGGCGGTTGACAGGGACATGCGCGCGTCACCAGAGGACATTGACTGTTGCTATAAAGCGTGCGAGGATACTCGCCCTTTTACCATTTACGACGGTAAAAGAAAAACTTGAATTATAGAGGAGACGACGGATGAAGGTTATATTAAAAAGCGAGATTGCAACACTGGGTAAAGTCGGGGACGTAATCAACGTTAAAGACGGGTACGCCATCAATTATCTTATACCGAAACAGCTTGCCATGATAGCGGATACGGGCAGCGTTAAGGCAATCAATCACCAGAAGATGATGGTAGAGCATATCAAGAAAAAGTTCCTGAAGAGCACGACGGATATAAAGCAGAGGATAGAAAATACGGAACTTGTGCTGGAGAAGCCCATGGGGGATCAGGAAAAACTTTTCGGCGCGGTTACCGCACAGGACATATCCGAGGCCCTCGAAAAGAGCGGTTTAAAGATAGATAAGAGAAAGATAGAGCTTGATACCCCGATACACAGCATCGGATTGTACAATATCGTCGTAAAATTGCATCCCGAGATAATAGCGAATTTAAAGGTGAAGGTTGTAGGCAGGGTATCCGAATAAGACAAGATGGCTAAAACGGAAACATCTTTTATTGAAAGCGTATTGCCGCAGAACCTCGATGCGGAAAGGGCGGTCCTGGGGAATATACTTTTCGATCAGGATGCTGTCTACAAGGTCATGGATATACTCCGGGTCGATGACTTTTATACTCCTTCACACCGGTTGATCTATGCGGCCCTCATCGAACTCAACAAAAAAAGTGTTCCCGTCGACGTGCTGACCATAACCGAATATCTCAAAAACAACGGTTCACTCGAGGTTGCGGGCGGCGAATCGTACGTCGCTTCATTGATAGATCTCGCGCCGGTGACGACGAATATTACGACGTACGCCAACATCATAAAAGAAAAGGCCATCCGTCGCGAGCTTATAACGAACTCGATGCAGATCGCAAAAATGGGGTACGACCCGTCCATAGAGATAGACACGTATCTCGACGGCTCCGTGAAACTGATCTTCGACATAACCCAGAAAAGGTTTACCTCCACCATGGTTACTTCAAAGGAGCTCATAGAAAAGGCGTACCAGATTATCGAGGAACGCAGAAAAAATAAAATGGCAGTGACCGGCGTCCCGAGCGGGTTCGACGCACTGGACGATATAACCTCGGGATTCCAGGCATCCGACCTGATTGTTATTGCGGCGAGGCCGGGTGTCGGGAAAACATCCCTCGCTCTGAACATAGCCATGAACGCATCCGTGAAACACCAAAACCCGGTAGCGATCTTTTCTCTCGAGATGAGCAAGCAGCAGCTTGCTCTGCGTCTGCTTTCCATGGAAGCAAGGGTCAGGTACATGAGTATCCTGAGGGGCTATCTTGAGTTCGCGGAGTTCCAAAGATTGAATAAAGCGGCTTCGATTATCCAGAATGCCCCTATCATCATCGACGATAAGCCTGCAATCTCTATGCTCGAGATCAGGGCAAAGGCCCGGCGGCTCAAGGCCGAGAATAAATTGAAATTACTCATCATAGACTACCTGCAGATCATGGAACAGCCGAGAGAGTCGGAAAGTACCCAGGCTGCAATAGCTGCACTATCGGGCTCCTTGAAGGCCCTTGCAAAGGAACTCGAT
>JAKAHI010000165.1 GCA_021815065.1 bacterium
ATGAACAGAAGGACAAAGAACAAGTGAATCAGGAAACTGCCGGAGAAAATAAAGTTCCGGGAAATGGCGTTTCAGATGCTGAGCAAAAGGCAGCACCTGAAAGGTCTGCAAGCGAAGCGGAACCTGGCACAGAAGGGCAGGAAGGTTTAAAGGGGGAGGAGGGAGCTATTGCCGTTACGGGACAGGAAGAACCGGCATCGGCCGAACTGAACGATTTAAAGAATCAAGTACAGAATCTGAGTAAGGAATCTGCCGGCTATAAAGATAAGTGGTTAAGGGCTGAAGCAGATATGGAAAATTATAAGAAGAGGGTTCATAAAGAGAAGCTCGATCAGTTGAAATTCGGTTATGAGACTTTTATACGCGAGATACTGCCCGTAATAGATAACCTTGAGCGTGCCATAGAATATTCTAAGAAGCATGCTCAGAAGGATAGTCTCTACGAGGGCGTAGAACTGACCTTGAAACTCTTGAAAAAGGTGATAGAGGGCTTTGGAGTAAACACGATGAACACCGTTGGTCAATTATTCGATCCTAATTTCCATGAAGGACTGGGGGTGGAAGAAGGCCAGGATTACGAGGATAATGTCATTGTGAGGGAAGTCGAGAAAGGTTATCTTTACAATGATCGCTTGATAAGACCTGCAAAGGTTATCGTCGGTAAAAAGGCAGCACCGCTCAAGGTCGATGAACAAACGGAACTGGAGAAAGAACGGAATGCTTAAGACTTCATTTTAGGGGGATTGCATGGGAAGGACAATAGGTATTGATCTTGGCACTTCATATTCCTGCGTTGCATATATGGAGGGTGATACACCTGTGGTTATTCCGAACGCAGAAGGCGGAAGAACAACTCCGTCCATGGTAGCAATCAATGATAAGGGAACGCTCCTTATCGGCAATCTTGCAAAAAGGCAGGCAGTGACGAATGCCGAAAATACCATTTTTGCCGTCAAAAGACTCATCGGCAGAAAATATAATGCTCCGGAAGTCGAGCAAACGAAAAAGATAGTGTCCTATAAGATTATTCAGGCGGATAATGATGACGCATGGGTTGAGATCAGCGGTAAAAAAATGAGTCCGTCGGAAGTATCCTCGTATATCCTTTCCAGGATGAAGGAGTATGCCGAGGACTTCCTCGGAGAAAAGATAGAGGATGCCGTTATAACCGTTCCTGCTTATTTCAATGACAGTCAGCGGCAGGCAACAAAGGATGCGGGAAGAATAGCGGGTTTAAATGTTTTAAGGATTATTAATGAGCCGACGGCAGCTTCGCTCACGTACGGTCTGAACAAAGACCAGACCATGAAAATAGCGGTCTTCGATCTCGGCGGCGGTACGTTTGATATATCGATACTCGAGTTGAATGATGGCGTGTTCGAGGTCTTGGCTACAAACGGCAATACATTCCTTGGAGGCGAGGATTTTGACCGGGTTTTGTCCAGCTGGCTTGTTGAAGATTTTAAGCAGCAGACGGGCATCGATATCGCGGGGGACAAAATGGCAATGCAGAGGGTAAAGGATGCGGCGGAAAAAGCAAAGATGGAACTCTCTACGTTGAAAGAGACTGAAATAAATCTTCCGTTTATTGCATCCGATGCCTCGGGTCCTAAACACCTTACAAAGTCCATAACGAGGACTCATTTTGAATCTATTGTGCAAAATCTCGTCGATAAACTCGGGGAACCTTGTGAGCTCGCGCTGAAAGATGCCAACCTTAAAAAGGAGAACGTCGACAACATAATTCTCGTCGGCGGTATGACGAGGATGCCCGCTGTGATAAAAAAAGCCGAGGACATCTTCGGCAAGCCTCCGGTAAAAGAGGTTAACCCGGATGAGGTTGTGGCCATGGGTGCGGCAATCCAGGGTGCAGTGCTGAAGGGTATGGTCAAGGACGTCATATTACTTGATGTGACACCGCTCTCCCTCGGTGTAGAGACACAGGGAGGTATTTTTACGAAGGTTATACCGAGGAATACCACGGTTCCGACAAAGAAGACGATGGTGTTCTCGACGACGGAAGACGATCAGGATTTTGTCAATATTCACGTTTTACAGGGTGAGCGGGAGCTTGCAAAGGACGACCAGAGCCTTGCCAAGTTCCAATTAATCGGTATACCGCCTGCTCCGAGGGGGCTGCCGCAGATAGAAGTGACCTTTGATATAGACGCCAACGGCATACTCCACGTTAAAGCCAAGGACCTTGGCACCGGAAAAGAGCAGAAGGTGAAAATTACCGCAGGAAGCGGACTGTCGGAAGAGCAGATCAATAAGATCATCGGAGATGCACAGCAGCATGAGATAGACGATAAGAAAAGAAAGGAACTTGTGGACCTGCGGAACAAGGCAGACGGCTTGATCTATGCGACAACCCGCTCTCTCAACGAGTACAAGGATTTGCTGTCCACCGAAGACTATAACAATATTTTAACAGCTATGGATGACCTCAAGAAAAAGAGAGAAACCGACGACACCGGAATCCTTGAAGGTGCGGTAAGCACGCTCAGTTCGTTCTCGCACAAGATAGCCGAGCTGCTGTATCAAAAAGCTGAAAATGAGGAGAAGAAGGCGGAATGAATAAAAGAGATTATTATGAGATACTCGGAGTGCCGAGGGACGCAACCGATGCTGATATCAAGAAGGCATACCGGAAGCTCGCTTTACAGCATCACCCCGATAGGACGAACGGCGATAAAGGCTCGGAGGAAAAATTCAAGGAAATAAATGAAGCGTACAGCGTATTGAGCAACCAGGAAAAACGATCCCAGTATGACACGTATGGACACAATTTCGAACGGATGGGGGGGATGGGACACGAAGATATTTTCGGGTCAACGGTATTCGAGGACCTCATCGGCGACGTTTTCAGCGATTTCTTCGGCGGCAGGAGATCTTCCAGAAGCAGGAAATTCAGAGGGAAGGATATTGAAGCTGAACTCGACCTTACGTTTGAAGAGGCCGTTATGGGTGCTGACAAGGAATTCACCATAAAGCGTACGGTTGCTTGTACCCAGTGTTCCGGAACCGGGGCCAGAACGGGAACAAAACCATCGGTATGCAGGGCATGTCACGGATCGGGTCAGATTAATTACCGGCAGGGGTTTCTCACGGTTACCAAAACCTGTCATGCCTGCAATGGCAGCGGTTATGAGATAATCGATAAGTGCAAAGAGTGCAATGGTACGGGCAGGGTATTAAAAGAAGAAAAGATAAAACTCCACGTTCCGTCCGGCGTTGATACGGACAGTGTCCTGAGGATCCAGGGTAAAGGAAGCGAAGGATACAACGGTGGACCTGCGGGTGATCTTCACGTCGTTACCAAAGTAAAAGAACATGCACTCTTTAAGAGAGAGGAACAGAACATCATCCTGGACATGTTTATTTCGTATGCACAGGCCGTACTCGGCGACACGATAAAAATTCCGACGCTGTACGGCGATGAAGAATTAAAGATACCGGTCGGAACGGATTCCGGCGAAACATTCGTTCTCAAACATAAGGGGATCGGCAACCCTTACGACTCACGGAAAGGAGACCAGATTGTGAGAGTACATATAGAGGTGCCCAAACACATATCGGACAGACAAAAAGAAATATTGAAAGAGTTCGACGAGATTACGAAAGCCTACGGCAGGACGGGATCAAAAGGTTTATTTGACAAGGTGAAGGACCTTTTCCAGCAGTAATTCCATGGCAGATAAAATTCCTAAAGTTTTTTGCCCGAGTTGCGGTGAAATGGTGGATCCCTTTATCATGATAACCGGCGGAGAGGAACGTATACACTGTACCGAATGCGGTCTCGATCTTTCCAAGAAAGAATTCAAAAAGAAAGTAATGGACAGAATCCTTATCGCCGACGATTCGGCTATCATGAGAAAGCAAGTCTCGGAATTGGTGGGCAGCAAGGGTATTTCAAAGGATATCATAGACAGTGAAAACGGCAGGATATTTCTTTCACAGTTGAGCGATCTCATGAAAGCGAATGCCACCGTCGATTTGATCATTCTCGACGTCAATATGCCGATTATAAACGGCATTGATGCGGCGAGGACCGTGAGGGCACTCGAAACCGGCCTCAAATTGTCCCGTAAAATACCTATCTTGTTTTTTTCCGTTGTTAAGTGCGATGAAAATTTCAAAAAGGTGATGAATCTTACGAAGCCGTCCGCATACCTGAACAAGGGAAACAGCGCCGATAAAGAAGAATTCAGCAGGAGGCTGCTCGATGTCATCGACAGGATCCGTGACGTCGCATAGCCGCTGCACTGTTTGTGTGCGTCCCGCCATTTTCCGGAAGAAGTGAACGATGAAGAGA
>JAKAHI010000166.1 GCA_021815065.1 bacterium
AATCTCATGAAAGCCAGGAAGGGAACGTATACGTTTACATCCTACATCTATGTTCCCGTAGGATACAAGCCCGGACAAGAGAAGCCGTGGCTGAATATTATTGACCATCCGGTCACTCATGTGGTTTACTACAACAATCAGCGGGTGGAGCCTGTAAAGTTTACGTTTAAAAAACATTGAAGTGCAGGGGTGTGTTCAAAAAACACCCTCCAAAAAACAACGGGAAGGATGACGTATATGACGTTAAGAATGATAAAAAGCATAATGGTTATCGGTATAGTCGCACTATCTGCTCCAGCCCATGCCTCGGCAATAACCCCGGATCAATGGTCGATCATCAAAGACGGCGGCATTGTGAAGCAGCTTGAATCGGTCAAGGGTACCGAGGTAAAAGAGGGTGTGGCGATCGGCATTGTCGATGCCCCTCCCCAGCAGGTATGGAATGTGATACACGAAAACAATGATTTTGTGCATTTTATGCCGCGGATGCTTGAGAGTATACTCGTCAATCCGGATGCAATTGCCAAGGCAAAGGCATTGAAATTCGACTACAATACCGGGGATCCGAAAGAGCTCGTTCATTTTCTTAAAAAACACCGGGCGGACAAAATGACCGGTACAACGGGCTATTTTTTCAGTCTGCTGAACGTTCCCTGGCCTGCAACAAACAGATGGTATATCATAAAGCTCGATGATTTCGTCACCTCGGGCAGATGGTACCAGCACTGGTCTCTCGTTCTGGGTAATCTGAAAACCAATGACGGTTCGTGGGAGTTGGTGCCGCTCGATAATAACAGGACACTGGTAACCTATACGGTATTTTCCGATCCCGGCGGCGAGATACCGGACTGGATAATAAACATAGGTACGAAGCAGACCCTGCCGGGTGTTATAGAAGCATTAAGAAAGAGGGTAAAAAAAGAATTCGGGAAGAAACAATAAATGAAAATAACAGCTTTGTCATTCCCGTGCAAACGGGAATCCAGAAAAGCATAAGAGGGGCAATACATGGGCAGCCCCTCCGGGATCCCTGCCGGAGTTTACCACCGTACTCCGATACGGGACCGGAATGACACGAGAGGAAAAGGAGGAAGAATGAAAAAGGGTATAGTAATCTCTGCGATCGCTTTATTACTGGGTGTAACGGCAATAATATCTTGTTCGAGCAGCAGCAGCGGAACAAAGAGTTTTCCAAAAGGATTTTTATGGGGCGCATCGACGGCAGCGGAACAGAGCGAGGGCGGCATTACCAATAACGACTGGTATATCTGGGAACAGATGGGCAAAACACCACCGGTCGGTCTTGCGGATAATTTCTATAACCTTTATGCACAGGATTTTACCAATGCTCAGGCAATGCACCTGAACGCATTCAGGCTGACGTTCGAGTGGTCAAGGATAGTGCCGAACAAACCTGCAAATATCTATGCACCGTTAACAGAATCCGATCCCGCAGTGGATATGGCGGAGGTCAATCACTACAAGGCTGTCGTAGCCTCATTGGCCGCGCATGGATTGACGCCGGTTGTTACGCTTGTCCATTGGACGGTCCCGCAATGGGTGGACAATCCAGCGGCTTATAATCCTACAACAAATACGTTTACCGACAGCTCTCTGGGGGGCTGGACAAATACAGAAACCGCTTTTGCATTTGCAAATTATGCCGGATTTATGGCTCAGGAGTTTTCCTCAACGGTAAAATACTGGATTACCGAAAATGAACCATTACCAGACACCCTGAGCGGGTATATTATGGGTGTGTTTCCTCCGGGATTCAATAATCTCTCGGATCTTACTGCTACAACCATGCCAAACGGTGCAAGCGTTGTTACCGTGGTAAAGAACATGATCATGGGGCATGCGCTGGCTTATCATGCCATACACGCAATCGAGCCGAATGCAATGGTGAGTATCGCAGAAAATTCTATCTTTTCCAGTGCAATACCCGGGAATGCCGGATCAGCAGCAGCTGCAAAGGCCTTTGACCATGCATACAATCTCGCTTATCTTGATGCTGTAACAACAGGTATATTTGACAACGGGCTTACCGGCACAACAAACACGGAATATCATGCTGAATGGGCGCACACGCTCGATTATATAGGGGTTAACTACTACAACAACGATTATGTCGTTCCTGCTCCCGCAGGCTTTTTGAAGCCTATAAATGCCCTGCCCTGCGATTCAACCATTGGTGCATTTATTTCTTTAAGCTCGATTGGCTGTCCTGCGCAGAACCCATCGGAAACGCAGGGCCTGACCGGTATACTGGTTGAGTATGCGCAGCGCTACCACCTGCCCATGCTGATAACGGAAAACGGCTACGGCGATGCAGACCCCGTCGGGAAGGCGAAGTACATCGTGCAGAATATCCAGGCCGTAAAGAACGCCATCAACCAGGGCGCCGACATGCTCGGCTATATGTACTGGACCATGGACTATGATTATGAATGGACATCAGGCTATGCCCAGAACTTCGGCCTGTTCTACGTGGATAATTTCACAAGCTGTACCACGCCTGCATGCGGACTGATCCCGACAACAACGACGGACTTCACCAGAACACCGGTACAGCCCGCGGTCGATGTGTTTTCAGCCATAGCAGCGGCCAACGACATAACCCCGACGATCATGAACCAGTATGGGCAGTGATATGAAGTCAAGATGGTTTAAAAGACAGGCAACGGCAGCCGGACTCTGTGTTTCGAACAAGACAGCATGGCTTCTTATCCTTGGAATAGCCATCCTCTGCCTGCCGCATCGGGCATACGCAACCCCCATTGGCGCCATGTCCGTCGGGCAGAAAACAGGCGATGTTTCCCTTGGGTTTGGCATTGATTACACGATGCGCAGGGTTACCTCTTCAGACAGCGGGGATGCGGATATGTCCTCCAAGGGATTTTCCATAGTTGCACGGTACAATATCGTCAGTCAGCTGAGTATATATGCAGACGGAGGGTTTAGCGATATATGGCTTTCCGATCCGGATTTTAAAGGCTATCTCGGCGGCTCTTTTGGCGGAGGGTTCAGGTTGTCACTGCCGGATCCCCATAGAAGCAGGTTCACCATCAACATCAATGCGGATGTCCACAACACCCAGAGCGGCAATGGCGTGCGCAGTGTAAATAATTTCAAATACGGCGGTGCGGTTTATGCGGCATTTAAAAATTTAAATACCGTTACGTATGGCGGTCTGCAAGCCTCGAATGTTGACCTTTCCTTTACAAATCCCAATATTAGTTATACCTCAAAGTATAACCTGGGCGGCATATTCGGACTCGACCAGTTTATTACACCGTACGTGTTCTTTAATTTTGAGGTGCATGTGTTCGATGTCCAGTCCGTGGAAGGCAGTGTTGGATATACGTTTTTTTAAAGGAGAAGGAATATGAAGATTTTTCTCGATACGGCAAATACAGCGGAGATAAAGAGGGCCGTTGAGCTGGGATTGATAGACGGGGTTACGACCAATCCAAGCCTTTTGTCAAAGGAAGGTAAGGAGCCTGTTGCACAGCTTAAGGAGATAATCAGGCTTGTCCATGGTCCGGTAAACGCCGAGGTTGTGTCACCTGATGCAAACGGCATGGTAAAAGAGGCGAAGCCTCTTTCAAAAATGGGGAAAAACGTCGTGATAAAGATCCCCATGTGCGAGCAGGGATTGATAGCGGTAAAAAGGCTTTCGGAACAGGGCATAAAAACGAACGTAACCCTGGTATTCTCGTCTTCCCAGGCATTGCTTGCGGCAAAGGCCGGGGCAAGCTATGTAAGCCCGTTCGTCGGCAGGATAGACGACATATCCGGCAATGGCATGGAGCTTATACAGGAGATCGTGACCATTTTTGACAATTACCTGTTTCCAACGGAGATCATCGTTGCAAGCATACGGCACCCCGTGCACTTTGTGCAATCTGCCATGATAGGAGCCCACATAGCAACAGTACCGTTCAACGTGCTTGAACGGCTTATGAAGCACCCGCTTACGGACAGGGGTATTGAAACCTTTAATAAAGACTGGGAAAAGCTGAAAAACGCATTAAAGAAATAAACCCCGGTGAAAGTCCTCCTCTGTACCATGAACCTATGGCGCAAGTCCGGCAGTTTATCATAATGGTGCTTTTTGACGGGGTAAAGCTCCGGACAAGACAGGCAGCACGGGCAAGGGCTTATTTCTGTTGACAGAAAGAATGGTTTTGTGCTTTATATAAAAGTACGCCTGATGAGGGCGGTCGTATGAATAAACATAAAAAATTTACATTTATCATTGTCCCCGAGGGTACAGAAAAGACAAAAAGGGCATCCGTAAGCTCGAA
>JAKAHI010000167.1 GCA_021815065.1 bacterium
TATCAGCGAAGGCGCGTTGATCATCGGGCAGGTCGAAGCGCTCATGAAAGAAAAATTCGGCATCACGCACACCACCGTACAGCTTGAATGCGATAACTGCGAATGCGGAATGGTATGCAGCATGGTCTCCAAGAAAGAAAAGAAAGAACATGACTGAACACAAAGACCCCGTATGCGAAATGATGGTGGAAGAAGGCACGGAGGCCGGGACATACATCTACAAAGGAGAAACGTTTTATTTTTGTTCGGAATCATGCGTTGACCGTTTCAAGGAAAACCCGGATAAATTTCTCGCACCCCGTCCGTCCCCGGTTGAAATGCCGGAGCATGCGGACCGCAAACCAACGAACCGGATCTCGACTATTGTATTGCCCATAGAGGGCATGTCCTGCGCATCGTGCGTTGTCAAGATAGAGAAGTCCCTGTCAAAACTCCACGGCGTATCTCTGGCAAACGTAAACTTCGGCACGGAAAAGGCGGTTGTAAAATATGATCCCGGGCTTCTCGATATGGATGACTTCAAGCTCGCAGTGTCCGGAGCAGGTGCTTACAATATCATAGAGAACGCCGGCAACCCGGACAAAGAGGCGCAACTGAGACGTGCTGCTTTTAAAGTGTTAAAACAGAAATTTGTCTTCAGCGTTATCATAGCTGTTATCACCATGCTTCTCGGTATGAAGGACATGATCCCGCTTCTGAAAAGCATACCAGTCCGCTATAATGACATCATCAACTTTGCCATGTTCGCCCTCACCACTCCGGTATTGTTCTGGGCCGGCAGTCAGTTTTTCAGGGGCGCTTTTGCAGAGGCAAGGCATTTTTCGACAAACATGGATACCTTGATAGCCCTTGGTACGTCGGTAGCATACATCTACAGCACTGTTGTCACCTTTTTTTCGCTCCAGGCCGCTGCTCACGTATACTTCGATACAACGGCATGGATCATAGCTCTTATTCTGCTCGGGAGGCTGCTTGAGGCGTATTCGAAGGGCAAAACAACCGATGCAATACGCTCACTCATGGCATTAAAGCCGCAAACTGCACGGTTGGTCAAAGACGGCATTGAAACAGAGGTCACGGTGGATGAGGTCGTCAAGGGAGACCTGTTGCGGGTCAAACCCGGAGAAAAAATACCCGTGGATGGAATCATTGTCGAAGGCAGTTCCACAATAGATGAGTCCATGCTGACCGGTGAGAGCGTCCCTGTGGAAAAGGCTCTGGACGGTGATGTGTTTGCAGGAACCATCAATGCATCGGGGAGCTTCGTATTCAAGGCTACACACATCGGGGCAGACACTGCACTATCCCGGATCGTCAGACTGGTCTCCGAAGCACAGGGTTCAAAGGCCCCGGTAGAAAGGCTTGCTGACAAGGTGGCAAGCTATTTTGTGCCTGCCGTTATCGTTATATCCATCGTTACTGCGGCTGTATGGTACATCTTTGCGCCAGGGTACTCCATATCATTCGCACTGACAAACCTTGTTTCCGTCCTTATCATTGCATGCCCATGCGCCCTCGGACTTGCAACGCCGACTGCCGTCATAGTCGGTATCGGTAAGGCAGCCAGGCACGGCATATTGATAAAAGGCGGCGAGAGCCTTGAGAAGGCTTACGGAATCACCATGGTACTATTCGATAAAACAGGTACGCTGACACAAGGCAAGCCTGTCGTAACGGACGTTATCCCGGTTGACACCGACCCGGCAACCTTGTTGTCGTACACTGCATCCGTAGAATCTCTGTCTGAACACCCGCTTGCACAGGCAGTCGTTAAATATACCCAGGAAAAGCACGTGCAGCTCCGGCACGTGGATGGCTTCAGGACACAGGCGGGTGTAGGCGTATTCGGCATGATTGACCACATAAACGTAAGTATCGGTAAGCCGGATGGCAGCGAAGGTAAAGAACTGGCCAGAGAGGGTAAAACAGTACTTATCGTGAAGATGAACGGTAAGGTATCTGGTATTATCGGCATGCAGGACATTCCGAAATACGATGCAAAAGAAGCAATCTCAAAACTCAGGGAACAGGGTATCAAAATCGCCATGATAACAGGAGACAACAAGGACACCGCTTCAGCAATAGCATCAAAGCTGGGTATCGATGATTTTCAGGCCGGTGTTTTGCCGTCAGACAAGGCAAAAGCGGTACAATATTATCAGCAAAAAGGGCATAAAACAGCGATGGTCGGTGACGGCATCAACGACGCGCCTGCATTGACTACAGCGGATCTCGGTATTGCGATAGGATCAGGAACCGATATCGCCATAGAGGCATCCGATATAACCATCATAAGCGGAGAATTAACAACTATTGCAAAGGCCATCAGGCTTGCTCAGGCCACCATGAAAATTGTAAGACAAAATCTTTTCTGGGCGTTTTTCTATAATATCATTGCGATCCCGGTTGCTGCGGGCGTATTATATCCATTCTTCCATATTCTGCTCAATCCTGTCATTGCGGCATTTGCAATGGCGTTCAGTTCCGTTTCCGTTATATCAAACTCGTTACGTTTAAAAACCTCAAGAGTTTAATTTTCAACAAAAAAGCGATAAAAAGGTTGACAAATTTACGCAACAATCATAATCACTCGTTGCATAATTTGAAAAAGGCTTATTTTATTAGATGGTTAGCTTGAGGCTGTTTTGGTATAAAAAATGCACAATGCTCTATAGGCGGAAATGGTTATTATATGATACACAGTGTATTGATAATTGATGATTCACAACAGGAACGCAATGAAATAAAAAACGTTCTTGAAGCCACCGGCCTTTTCGATGCATTTTATGAGGCACCGGACGGACTCAAAGGCTTTAAACTTATGCTGTCAAACCCACCCGATCTTATACTCTGCGATCTTGTAATGCCGGATTTCGATGGCTTCAAGTTCCTACGTCTTAAAAAGGCACGTCAGGATTATGACAACATACCCGTCCTCATGGTAACCGGAAGAGATGATATGAACGATAAAATCCGGGGACTGGAAGAAGGCGCGCAGGATTATGTTTTAAAGCCATTCAATCCTCTCGAGCTTGTGGCAAGGGTAAAAGCCCACTTGAGAATAAAACTTCTTCAGGATGAATTAAAACAGGTGAACGAGAAACTGGAGACGCTGTCCAACACAGATCCATTAACCGGGCTGTACAACAGGAGATATTTCTTCAATATACTCGAACGAGAATTCGAGCGGACCAAACGATACAACAGATCGTTGTCGTTATTGATGGTAGATATAGACTTTTTTAAGTCCGTGAACGACAAATGCGGTCATTTAGTCGGAGACAAGGTACTCACCGTCGTAGCTCGCGTGCTGAAAACGGATTTGAGGAAGATCGACAGCTGTGCGCGGTACGGGGGAGAGGAATTCGTGATACTGCTGCCGGAAACCGACATCATCGGGGCCGAGAGCGTCGGCAACAGGTATTTAACCGAGATACGGGAACAGGATCTGTCGGACATTTGTAAAGAGATCAAGACCACGACAGTTTCTGTCGGGATTGTATGCCTGCCTGACGATGCAATAAAAACCACGGATGTGTTCCTGAAAGCGGCAGACGATGCGCTGTACGCAGCAAAAAAATCCGGCAGGAACAAGCTTGTCGTGTACAACAATCATTAACCCAAATCCTTGATACTCTTGAATTTATAGCTTATCTTTATAGTCAACGAGGTGCATGTTGGATTATAAAGATTATTACAAAATACTCGGCGTCGGTAAAAACGCCACTCAGGAAGAAATAAAAAAGGCTTACAAAACTCTCGCGCGGCAGTACCACCCGGATCTCAATCCGGACGATAAAAAGCGATCAGAAGAAAAGTTCAAAGAGATCAACGAGGCTTACCAGGTCCTTGGCGACGCTGAGAAAAAGACCAGGTATGATCAGCTCGGCTATAATTGGGACAGGATTTCAAGTCAGGATCAGTGGGGAAGGAGAAGTTACTCCGGAGCGGGTCCTCAGCATTTTGGCGGAGCCAATTTCTCGGATTTTTTTGAAACATTCTTCGGCGGACAGGGAGGGCAGTCCATAAACTTCGAGGATCTCCTCGGAGGGTTCGGGAACCGCCAGCCAGAACCGGAATACAATACGGATCAGGAATCCGATATCGACATAACCATACCCGAGGCCATAAACGGCACAAAAAGATTGCTCAATATTCCTTCTGCGGATATATGCAGCGTATGCGGCGGTACCGGATATAGAGGAAGGACGGCCACATACAAAGGAAGGAACATATCGAGCCAGAACGTCTGTCCACAGTGTAATGGAACAGGCTACGTGCAGCGCAATAAGACTATAG
>JAKAHI010000168.1 GCA_021815065.1 bacterium
GTTTTGTGCCTGTGCCGGGTATTCACTGTTGCTGTGATTCTCAATATTGTTATAGATAGGATGGCATTGGGCGCAATCGTTGGTGTTCAGATCAAAAGGATGTCTGCCCCTGAGCGGCCACTCGATTATAAACAAATAAAGCGGAGGCGGGCTATAGGGTTGTATCATGACCAGACCGCTGCTGCCTGTCTGCATCCACTCTTTAATTCCGAGTGCTTCGTTAGAACGTGACATGCTTATCAGATAGGGATCGTGGCAATCATAGCAGCTTACCGCATTTGATTGCTCGATTTTTGTTGTCTGACATCCTATGTTTGCTGCTGTCACGACGGCAAGCATGGCCAATAACAAAATCCGGTAACCTTGATACAATTTTATGTTTTTTGTAAAGGTATATCCAGCCATTTATTTACTATTCCCTGTATCTACGGCAGATTTCCGTCGGACGTCATTTCATTCGACATGGGTTTATAAAAGCTGAAATCCTGGTTTCTGTAGCCCAGATTCGGACCCGGGTCACCCATGTACTCCAGGCCGAGGGTACTGATAATACCGATATAAAACGGCCCCTTCAGGAACATGTAAATTTGATCGATCAACCCGAGCAAGGTTTCGCTGTTTTTCAGGACTGTGGTTCTCTGGGCAAGATCAAGCTCGTACAACGGCTTGCCGAATTCGTTCTGCGCCTCGGCATTGAACAGCGGAAGCACGAGGGGCAGTTCCTGAACGACGCCATAAAACTTGTCGTACGCGAAATCCATGGTCCCCACATCGACTGCGCCCGGAGCACCGGTGGGATCCGAGGTCCTTCCGGGAAGTACAGTGTCACATAAAGCGTACACGGTCTTCTCGTCCGCTGTCTGCGGGACCATGTACGGAGTCGGCTGGATACCCGTCTTCGGAACTGTGCCGCAGCTGATCTGGTCCATCAGACCGAACATGGATAGAACAACAGATGCCTGTGCTATCCACTTGAAAAATTCCCGTCTGTTCAATTCCCGCTGTATCGCATCATCAATAAGTTTTGTAATATCCATATATCCCTACCAGTTCGCAACGATATACTGTGCAATACGCTCTGCGTTTGCCGCTATGGTCGTCGAAGGGTTAACACCTGTACCGCAGGGAATGGAGCTTGAATCCGAAACAAACAATCCCGGATAGTTCCGTATCTGCCCGTTCCCATCTGCAACAGAGCGTGCCGGATCGTCTCCCATCCTGCACGTGCCGAGCATGTGATCTATGGAATACATATAACCGGTTGGCATGGTCTGGAGCAGGAATGCATTGTTTGCCGTGGCAAGCGCCTGGATCGGGGCGATCTTACCGCTGATGTAATTCGAGAGGTTCTTCGTCAACGGGAAATGCACGGAGGGAAGATTGTTGTTGTTCAGGTATACATAGCCCTCACCGGTCACCGGCCCCATGATGTTTGCGATGATCAGTTTCGAGGGATACACGGAGTGCGCCCATTGCTTGAAGTCGAGTCCCCAGCCAAGTTCACCCTCCCTGTGGATATTCAGGGTAAATATCGATGCCGGCGATGTGCCTGCCTCAATGGTAATGCCGTAATCTTTCCAGTAGGCATAGGTCATGACCCCGGCACTATCCATGCCCTTATAGCATTCTATGGAGGGAAGGCCGTCCGGCAGCTCAATGCCGAACCTTACACCGCCGTTGTTGTTAAAATTCTGGCCAACCTGGTCTGATAACTGTGGCAGTGATTGCTTGGATCGCAGCAGCAGCTCCGGTGAATAGATGGCGCCTGCCGCAAGGATGACGATGGTCCCCTGTACCGTGGACAGCGTGTCATCAGGTCCGACATACTGTACCGTGTAACCTGCACTTGCCGGAGAAACCTGCATTGCCCTGCATCCTGTCCTGAATTCTACGCCCGCTGCCTGAGCCTGCGGTATGTAATTATGCATCAGCGACTGTTTTGCCCCGTAGATGCAGCCTGCCTCGCAGTAACCGCATTGTCTGCAATTCACATAGGGAAACCGCGCACGGTCGCAGGTCAGGCCGGCATTGTCCAGCAGCTTCGCAAACATACCGCCGGTCTTTGATACCTCGTCCCATGTCGCCTGTCGTATTTGCATCATGCTCTCGACCATATCGTAATAGGGATCAAGCACCTGTCTGGTTATTGCAGCCGGCCACACGTTGTAGCCGTTGTAATCTTTAAACTGAAACGTTTCCGAAGGCGACCTGTTCATGAGCCCCGAAAACACGACAGAGCCTCCTCCAAGTACCATGCCGGATCGAAAGAATGTTGCATAATCATCGGATGTGGTTATGCTGAGGAGATTGGACAGATATTTGAGGTCCCACGATTGTTTGAAGTCCTGTTCCGTGTAAACTCTGCCCTGTTCAAGCACAAGCACCTTTTTGTTTGCCTGGGCAAGCCGGAGAGCCGGGATAGAGCCGCCAAACCCGGAACCAACAATGACAACATCAAAAGTATTTGCCATAGCGAAAAACTTATATTTTTACTATAATCTTGTCAAATAAATTTATTATCTAACCTTCCTTTTTTGTGGGCGTAGTCTGCACTATGAGCATTTTTTCTCTATACCGTGCCATCAATACGGACGGTTAACCGGCCATTAACTTTTGCTGACACGGGATGCATACCTTCAATCCATCATAGATACGTCCGTATTTCTCAACAACCATATCCCCGCATTGCTCACATACAAATGATGCAAACGATTCTTTACCTTTTTCAACTTCATATTCGAAAATTGGGCTTATCGTCATAAGCTGCTCATCCGCCTCATCCATTACCATTTCTATTAACGGTTCCACTACTTTAGCCGGTACTTTTGAAGCAGGAACACCTTTCTCCCGATAGCCTTTGAAGAATTCCGTTTTCTTTGTCGCTACCTGCACCTCTGCCTTTGGGACTACACGTACAGCCCTTTTATTGGCCACATCTATAAGGGTCAGTCCGAACTTTCCATAGCCGAGCTGATGAATATTCCCTTTACCGAACGTACACCCGGTTATCACCTGTATTCCATCTGCAAAGCAGTGGGAGCAATGGGAATCTCCGAGTTCAACAAGGGCTATAAGCTGGCCGTCGGGCGAATGCTGAACTCCTAATGCATTCATTGCTGCTGCACCTACTCTGAGTCCGAGCGGCATTGCAGGACACTTGTGTCCATGAAGCTTAAAACCTGTTTCAAGATATTCTCTTGGTTTGATCATAATCATATCCTCCCTTTATTTTTTAATTTCAGTTCCTTTAATTTAAGCGTCTATCTTCGCATTGTTAAAAACTCTTTTCCCTTTTATAGGTTATGCTCCCTTGAGGGAAAGAATAATTGGGATTATCGTAATTTTCATTTTACGAGCAGCCCCCACATCATTTTCCCGGCAATGCCCAACAGCACAATACCGATGATAAGCTTCACCTGTTTTCTTTTGAGCTTAGCCGTCATGAGCCATGCACCCAACACAGCTCCAAGGGCAGAGGCAATTGCAGTGAACCCTAATAATGTCATATCAAGACTACCAAGTGTTGCATGTCCTAAAAATCCAGATAGAGAAGAAAAGATAACGATAAAGGCGGTGGTCGCAGATGCCTTTTTGGGGTTAATTCCCATCCATACAAGTACGGGAATAATGATATTCCCTCCGCCGACACCGAGTAAGCCGCCAAGAAATCCTGCAACCGCTCCTATAGAAATGCCGTAGACAAGCTGTTTACTTCTTGAACTTTCTATGTCCCTTTCTTCCGGCTCATAAAAAAGCATCATGAAACCTGCAAACAGGAGGAATCCGACAAACAACCATTTCAGTATGTGATCGTTGAGCCCCTGACTTACATAAGCCCCAACAGGCGACAGTGCTGTAGCTACAATGAGTATTGGTATGGCAACTTTCCATAGCACCAGTTTGGCTTTTATATAGCTGTACGACGCAAAAGACATTGCAATAGAATTCAATAATAGCGCCACTGCCATTGCAACATGAATATCTATATGCAAGGCAATAAACACAGGTATTAATATAAAAGCAGCACCCACACCTGCAATGGTCAGTAAGGCTGTAAATACAAAGGTTATGAGTCCAGCTACGATAGCCGTTGTCATCTTAAGATACTTTTTTTAGAACATCACCTGTAACTGTACCCGTGCCGTGTCCGCATTGTTCGCCTCAAGCTTGCCGAACCGTTCAAAGGTGTAATCCGCCATAAGCTTGAACTTGTTTCCAACAATGTAATAGTTCAACCCGGCTGTAAGCCACTTTGCATTCTTTGATGATTCTGCAT
>JAKAHI010000169.1 GCA_021815065.1 bacterium
ATGGGATACGCCGGCGCCGAGAAAATACCTGAGTCCGAAAACATCAACGCACCGTATTCTCCCCTTTTTACGATGATCACCTCCGGTCCGAATGTCATGATTCGCCGCGCAGCTTTGACAAGGTTCGATTCTTTTGACAGCTCCCGTGCCTCTGCCTCATTAATGGTGAGTATATCGACGTACTTGAGGGTTTCTTTCAGTTCCCTGGGTTTTTTTTCTATCCAGAAATTCATGGTGTCGCATGCGACGAGTTTCGGTTTTATAACCTGACGCAGGACTTGAAGTTGAAGGACAGGATCTATATTGGCAAGAAATACATATTCGGTATTCCTGTAGGTTTCCGGCAGTTTTGGATTGAACGATGCGAAGACATTGAGCTGGGTATCCAGGGTGTGTGCCTGATTGAGATCAAAATCGTATTTTCCCTTCCACCTGAAGGTTTTCCCGCTTGCCTTCTGAAGTCCGCTGATATCTATTTTTCTCTTTTTCAGAAATTGGATGTGCTTGTCCGGGAAGTCCCTGCCCACAACGGCGACAAGCTGCACATCCGTGAAATAGCTCGCAGCGGTTGAAAAATACGTGGCAGATCCGCCCAATACGTCCTTCACTTTCCCGAACGGTGTCTCTACAGAATCAAAAGCAACAGAACCAACAACCAAAAGTCCCATACCATTCCTCCGATATTTTAGTATAAGCGGAGTATAAAAAGAATAATAAAAAAGCACAACACATTTTCGTGCTGTACCGGGGTCTCCGCAGCAGGCGTTGTTCGCTGCGGTATTCTCTTTATAAGGCAGGGGACAGTGCGGTGCACTGTCCCCATGATGACGCTATTTGTACTGATCCTCTTCTGAGCCGCTCGATCCGGTCTGTTTCTTCGATTCGTGCTTTGCAAGTTCAAGAGGATGCTCTTCTTCCATCAGCGCTATGGAAAGTTTGCCGGTAAACATCGATGTATTCAACGGATACAGCACCGGGTTGAATATAACCCAGTAGAAGTGCCAGAATATGATCGCAAGTGTCGCGAGGAGCGCCTCATAGAAGTGAATGAGGAGGAACAGGTTCAGCCACCAGAGCGGTATATACCTGAGTATGTCTGTTTTAAACCACAGGCTGAGTCCCGTAAGCCCCATGACCGTGTTGCCCCATGCAAGTGCCCAGTATTCGAACTTCTCAAACGGAGTAAATCTCCCGAATGCGGGTTTTTTATCACTCATGCCTATGTTGTAGAAGAATAATTGGAGTGTACCTTTTATATCGTCTATAATAGGCAGCAGCTCCTTAAACTGCTCTCTGCCCCTCTCGGTCACAGCCATCAGGACGATCTGAACCATGAACACGACAAGCAGCACGACCCCGGATACCCTGTGGATCCATGCCCGTATCAGGCCATTATCGATATGCGTAATCCACGAGCTCCACCATTCATTGGGCCAATGGTACGCAAAACCGGTATACGCAAGGAGAATAAAACTGATGAAATTCACGGTATGCAGTACAATTTCCGTCTTGTTAAAGCGTATATATTCGCCCTCATCCGGAAGTTTCGTTATGCCCTTTTTGTCCCTGTCTTTGATCTTTCGGACAAAATCCGCAAACGCAAAAAAGAGCATGCCGAGTACGGTTACCGTGATAAGCCATATATATGCCGTCCGGACGATCTTAATCACCCTGCTGCCCGTACCGGTCGGTCCATGGATTTCCTTGAGATGCCGTATGTCCGCCTTGGTGATGCCCGGGTGGCATTTTCCGCAGGTTTTGGAAAGATTGGCAGGATATACCGAGGAAGCGGGATTCGCCGAATCCAGTACCTTATGAGCCCGGTGACAGGATGCGCAATTGGCTGCTATGACACTGCCGCCCTTTATCATAATACCGTGGAAACTGCTCAAATAAGACGATAAGGAAACAGCAGGTAAGCCGAGGTTTTCAGACAGCGTAACGTTTCCATGACAATCCGTGCATGTCTTCGGTATGTTGAGCGGATATATCGGCGAGCTGGGATTATTTTGTGCAAGTATCGAATGTTCTGCATGGCAGTCCGTACATACGGGCGCATTGGATACACCGCTCTCAAAGGCCTTCCAGTGAGATGACTGAAGGTAATTTTTGTATTGATCTTCATGACACTGCCCGCATGTTTTCGGTATATTCCCTTTTGCAATCGTAGATGTGGTTATGTTCGGCGGCAGGATATCATGCACCCCGTGACAGCTTGAACAGGTAGCCGCAGGCAAACCATCCTTCAAGGCCTCGGCGTGAACGCTTTTCTCATAGAGCTGATACGGATTTGAAACGGGTATGTTGTATTGTTTCGCCATCTCAGCGCTATTGTGGCATTTACCGCACGTTGCAGGAAGGTTCTGCGGATAAACAGAGGAAGATGGATTTGTAGCAGCGAGTATGTCATGTTTACCGTGACAGCTCCAGCAATATGCAGCCCCCGTGATACCCATTGCCACTGCTTTGCCATGAATGCTGTTCTTGTATTTACTCTCCACATCGCTATGACATGTGCCGCAGGCCGGCAGAGCCAGCTTCCCGGCGTGCGGGAGAGATTTTATACTTGCATGGCAATCCGTGCAGGTCAGCTCCGCGTGTACCGATGCCTTCCAGTGGTCTGCATCCACATAGGGAATGCCATCGGTCCTGACGCCATGGCAGGTAAGACAGTCACTGCTCGAGAATTGCGGTTTCTTACCGGTCAAGAGCGATACCTCTGCATGGGTCTTTTCTCTTCCGTCTTTTGTCTTTCTATTGCCCGCGTATATTTTATCGAGAGAACCCTGGAGGAGCACTGCGGCAAACACCAGTATAAGTATCGTTTTGTTACCTTTGAACATTATATTTTCTTTTCTCCTTATCTTTATTTTCAAATACAATTTGCATACATTATACTTTTCGGCATAGTGCTGTCAATAGTTATCATCATCGAATTAATCAATATAAAACAAGCGGATACCCGTAACAACTATATAAATAAATATAGACTTAAACACTGATAAAAGAGAAATTTGTTGACTATATATTTTTTTGATTATAGTGAAAACGAAGTATAGTGCAGAGATAAAGGGAAAATAGATATGAAAAAAATTATACTGATTCTTGGCATGTTCGTTTTGTGTTTTCAGACAACTGCATACAGTATGGATAATCCTGGCTGCATGCAGTGTCACGGCGACAAGAATTTCTATCTCAGGTTCCCCGCTATCAAACAGGAAGGGATGTTTATCAGTCCGGGTATTTTGAGCATATCGGTCCATAAGGGTATATCCTGCACACAGTGCCATACGAATATTCAGGGATACCCCCACCCTGCCCCGGCTGTCATCGGAAAAAATGATGTCCCTGTCATGTGTTCCTCCTGTCACCGGGATGTGTATGAAAAATACACGCAGAGTATACACTGGAGCGCCATCAAAAAAGGCATCACTGCGGCACCCGTATGTACGGACTGTCACGGTACGCACGGCATATTGAAAATAACAAATCCCGGTGCAAAGGTATATCCGGAAAATATTCCCAAAACGTGTTCGAGCTGTCATGATTCCGTAAAGCTTGCCCAGCAGTACAACCTGCCTCTCAACAGATTGACGACGTATGAAAATAGCTTTCACGGCATAGCCCTTAAATTCGGCGACTTACGCGCAGCGAACTGCGCGAGCTGTCACGGCATCCATGAAATACTCCCTTCGAGCGATCCCCGCTCTTCGATCAATAAGGCAAATCTTGCAAAGACGTGCGGCAAGTGCCATCCCAACGCGACTGCGAATTTTGTGAAGAGCCGGGTACACGTTGTCGTCAGTAAGCACGGGGAAAAAGGACCCTACGTGGTAAGGGTTTTTTACACCTGGTTTATCGGCATACTGATCACGCTCTTTATCGTCTATGTGTCTGTTGATCTCATCAACACGAGAAGAAAGAAAAAAAACAGGAGTAAACCGTCATGAACCATTCCGTAGAAAGGCTCTCCAAAAATCAGAGAATACAACACATCATCCTCCTGGTTTCCATGATTATGCTCTCCATAACGGGGCTTGCCCTGAAATTCCACAGCAATTCGTTCTCCGTTTGGCTTATCAAGCTCGAAGGCGGCATATGGGTCAGAGGATTGATACACAGGGTATTTGCGATAGTGCTCATACTGCTCTCACTCTACCATCTTCTGTGGGTCACTTTTACCGAAGAGGGCCACAAGGAGCTCATGGCAATCACCCCCCGGTTGAAAGATGTCTCGGATTTTTTCAAAAAACTTCTCTACAACCTCGGGTTATC
>JAKAHI010000170.1 GCA_021815065.1 bacterium
TTCATTAGACTGGATAAAAACTCACTATCATGCTGATATATTGAAATTGGCAAGGTCTATAATCGGCGACGGAACAAATGTCGAGTTGGTAATCGACCATAGAGAAGAAATCGACGTTGAAAGTCATACTTTTTTACCCAATACAGGGTTTACCCATCTCAATAATTCAAAAGGCCTTTTAAAAAACTATACCTTTGATAATTATGTGGTAGGCGAATCAAATAAATTTGCAAGCGCTGCCGCTGTTGCTGTTTCTCAAAACCCGGGCAGGGCATATAATCCTCTTTTCATATACGGAGGTGTCGGACTTGGCAAAACACACGTTATCAATGCGATCGGCAATCTCATCGATGATGAACATAAAGGGTTGAATATCATTTATATGACCACGGAAAATTTTGTTAACGATCTTGTGAATCATCTGAGAGACAGGAAAATGGATGTTTTCAGGGAGGTCTATAGAAATTGCGATGTGCTGCTTATCGATGATATTCAGTTTATTTCGAATAAGGAGCGATCCCAGGAAGAAATGTTTCATACATTCAATACGCTGTATGAAGAAAAGAAACAGATAGTATTTACGTCCGATAAACTCCCGAAAGAAATACACAATATAGAGGAGCGGCTGAGAAGCAGGTTCGAGATGGGTCTTATCGCAGACATACAGGTACCCGACATAGAAACGAAGGTAGCTATTATAAAAAAGAAGGCAGAGAGTGACCGTATCGAGATCGATGATGAAATTGCTTTTTTCCTGGCATACAACACCCAATCGAACATACGGGAACTCGAAGGCTATCTTACCCGGTTGTCCGCGTATGCTATTTTGACAAAGACGAAGCTGAATATCCACGTTGCAAAAGAAGTTTTATCCGGTCTGATCAGAAAAAAGGATAAATGGCTTACCATAGATGATATCCAGAAGGCAGTAGCCATGCATTTTAAAATAAAAGTTTCCGACCTTCTTTCTACGAAGAGAATGAAGTTTATAGCCCTCCCCAGGCAGGTCGCAATGTTTTTGTCCCGAACGCTCACGAATGCTTCTTATCCTGAAATAGGACTCCAATTTGGAAACAAGGACCATTCAACCGTCATTCACTCCGTCAATAAAATAACAGAGATGATAAAGGACAATCAAAGTATAAAAGATGCTGTTGAAAAAATCAAAAAAGGTTTAGGATAAGAGAGTGATAAAGTTGTTGAAAAAGTACAATTTATTTTTTATAGTGTTTATCAACAGAATAATAACAATAGATTAAACAGGAATTATGAATTGTTTTTATAAAAAATTCAATAACATAAGAAAATAATTACTTTATAAACATGCTTTACTACTACTAAAAATATAAAGACTATTAGGAGAGAATAATGGAATTTACAATAGATAAAAGAATTTTGCTGATAGAAGTAAGCAAGGTTATCGGTGCAACGGAGCGAAAAGCTACAATGCCTATTTTATCAAACATATTATTAAAAGCGGAGAAGGGGAATCTTAAGATAACGGGAACGGATTTGGAAGTTACGATTATAAGCAGTATCAACTGTAATATTGTGTCGGAAGGACAGGTATCCATACCTGCAAAGAAATTTTATGATTATATCAGAGAATTACCGGACAGGGACATCAATATAAAAAAAGAAGACGGTTTTATAGAGATCAGTACGGAAAAGATTTCCGGCAGATTAAAGGTGTTACAGGCAGAGGATTTTCCGCATATAGACGAATACAAGGGAAATTATACAAAGGTATCGTATGAACAATTATTAAAGATGATAGATAAAACAATCTATGCAACGTCTATCGATGAAGTAAAATATAGTTTGAACGGTGTTTATATAGAAAAGGCCCTCGATAGTCTGCGTTGTGTGGCGACGGACAGTCACCGTCTGGCGCTCTATGAGGATGAAAGTCTTAAATCTATAGAGGGTCTTACAAAAGGTATCATCGTTCCAAGAAAAGGCCTGTATGAAATAAAGAAAATAGGCACAGAAAATGAAATAAATATCGCGGTAGAAAAAAATAAAAATTTAATTGTGAATATAGGGAATACTATTATACAAATACGGTTATTGGATTATGATTTCCCGGATTACAAATCGGTTTTGCCTTCCGAAACAAAAATAAATATAAAAATAAAAAAAGATATTTTGGTGTCCGCAGTCAAAAGGGCACAATCGATATATCAGGAAAAAATATCGCGGGTTGTATTGAACATACAGAAAGACACAATCATCGTCGAGAGCAACGAACCCGATATCGGTGAAGTAAAGGAAGAAATAGAGATCGACTATAAGGGTGATCCGCTGAAAATAGGGTTTAACGGTAAATACCTGCTCGATTGTTTGAACTCTATGGACGGAGAATTCGTATCAATGGGTTTCAATAACGAACAAAGCGCAAGTACGTTTTTTGCTGACGACAATAAAAAACATCTGAATCTCATCATGCCGATGAGGATGTAAACTCGGTCAGGGAGCCGGCCAAATGCCAATAAGTCCTCCGGCTTTTGCGTGGATTTATACAAACCCTCTCCATAAGGAATGAAAATTTTTCGCAGCATGCCCGCCATACGTGGCTGGGCTTTTGAGCGAAGTAAACGATAAGAGGTGAAAATATGAGAAAAATGACCGAACAGAACTTAAGAGCGGCTTTTGCGGGAGAGTCTCAGGCACACATGCGTTATTTGATTTTTTCCGAAAAAGCTGAAAAAGAAAAGAAAACAAATCTTGCGCGCCTTTTTAAGGCCATCTCTTTTGCCGAACAGGTACATGCTACCAACCATTACCGGGCACTCGGGGAGATCCGGGACTCATCGAAAAATCTTCAGGAAGGCATAGATGGAGAAACATACGAGGTGGAAGAGATGTACCCCGCATACAAAGCAGTAGCGGAACTCCAGAAAGAACAATCCGCGGTCAGAACGACGAACTATGCGCTGGAAGCGGAAAAGATACACGAAGAAATGTATAAACAGGCGAAGCAAGTTGTCGACCAGGGGAAGGACATAGAAGTCGGAGACATTTACATTTGTGATATCTGCGGATACACGGTCGAAGGGGAAGCTCCTGCCGTCTGTCCGATCTGCGGCGCGAAAATAGAAAGGTTCAAAAAATTCTAAAAAAGAAGGGGGCAGGTTTTATCCCCGCCCCCTTTGATTATTTCTTTTCTCCCTGCTGCGGTTGATCAGGCTTTTTTGCCGTAGATATTCCTACAACCCGATACAGAGGACAGTAGTTTATACTTCCCGTTAGTATAGGAATAAAACCAATGAGTCCCACCCATCTCCATGCAGAATGTACCCAAAAGATCATAGAGATTAACAGCAGCCCTATTATCCAGCGTATGATTTTATCTGTCGATCCGACATTTTTTTCCATACACACCTCCTGAGGCATAACATATACCATATATAAAAAAATACAAGAACTAGGCCGCAGGCATTTTCCGGTCCATCCACAAATGCATTTGATAAACGGGGAAGATTAGATATAGTTGCAATGTGCAATAAATAGAGTAAATATCATTCGAGAAAAGGAGATAAGATATGGAAGAGCACAATAAAGAGGCGGTCATCGGTATTATCGGCGGCAGCGGACTTTATTCAATAGAAGGTTTAAAGAGCATACAGGAAAAAAGAGTAACAACACCGTTTGGAGAGCCCTCGGACGCCTATATCGTGGGAGATCTGGACGGCACGACCGTAGTTTTTCTGCCCCGGCACGGCAGGGGACACCGAATCGCACCATCAGAAATAAATTTCAGGGCCAACATATATGGAATGAAAATGCTGGGTGTTAACAGGCTCATATCTGTCAGCGCGGTCGGCAGTATGAAAGAGCATATCAAACCCGGACACATTGTTGTGCCGGATCAATTTATAGATTTGACAAAACGGAGAATATCTACTTTTTTTGGCAACGGCCTCGTGTCCCATGGCTCTATGGCAGACCCCGTGTGTCCCGTTTTGTCCGAAAGACTCTACACAACCGGAAAGGATCAGGGCATTACGATGCACAAGGGAGGTACGTATATTTGTATCGAGGGCCCACAGTTTTCTTCAAGAGCAGAATCGCACCTTTACCGGTCATGGGGCGTGGACATCATCGGTATGACGAATATGCCCGAAGCGAAGCTCGCACGGGAGGCGGAGATTTGTTATGCAACGCTCGCCCTTGCTACGGATTATGATTGCTGGTATCAGGGTATGAAGGATGTCGGCGTTGAGGATGTTGTAAAAATCATGAGCGAAAATGTTGTAAACGCAAAAAA
>JAKAHI010000171.1 GCA_021815065.1 bacterium
CAGTGCAATAAGCTCGTTTAACCGGCAGACCGGCATCCAGATAGCTGTCGTTACGGTAAAAGATACCGGCGATATGGGTATCGATGAATATGCAAACAGGCTTTTTAAACACTGGGGCGTTGGCGTTAAGGGTCTGGATAATGGTGTGATGCTGATAGCCGCAATGAAAGAAAAGAGGGTAAGAATAGAGGTCGGCTATGGACTTGAACCAGCTCTTACCGATGAGCAAAGCGGTGTCATATTAAGGCATGATGTAATCCCTGCGTTCAAGCAGGGTCAGTTTTCACAGGGGATACTTGCAGGTACGCTTGGTGTAATAAATTCACTTTCCAGCGCTTTGAAACGAGGGGATATTTCGCCCCATGCCTCTGCTGCAACATCTGGCAGGACTAAGGGACCTGGTACCATGAATATGATACTCGGAGTATTATTGTTTATTGTTTTTATCTACTTTGCAATTAGACATCCATTTCTTACCCTCATGTTCCTCGGGGGCGGATTTGGCGGCGGCGGCGGTGGTGGATTCGGAGGGGGCGGCGGTGGTTTTGGCGGTTTCGGAGGCGGCATGAGCGGCGGCGGCGGTGCGTCCGGAGGATGGTAGGAGGTTATTATGCATGAAGAAACAGTAGAGAGAATTTTACAGGTATTTAAACGGGTACTTGGAACAAGGTTAAAGAGTTTTGTGATGTACGGCTCTTCTCATACCGGTGAGTTTCATGAGGGGTTTTCAAACATCAATACCCTGGCAATTGTATCCACGATTACCATGAATGATATTGCAGCCATAGGCAGGGAATTGACATGGTTTTTTTACAAAGGCAACCCTCCTCCGCTTGTTTTTACGAACGATGAACTGACTTCGTTCAAGGATGTATTCCCTATCGAAATGCTGGATATGATAGAGCATCATACTCTTGTATACGGTGAGACAGATCCGTTAAAAAATATTAACATAGATCCGAAGAATTTGAGGTTTCAATGCGAATCTGAACTGAAGGGAAAACTGATAAAGCTGCGGCAGGCATTGTTTATGCAAAATTCAGAGAAGAAAGCATCCCTGCTGATGGTAAACTCGATATCAAGCTTTATTGCCCTATTCAAAGGTGTGTTGAGATTAAAGGGCAAGAATGCACCCGCGCACAAAAGAGACATCCTGAATGAAATTTCGCAACTTGTTGAATTTAATCAAACCTCGTTTTTAAAACTGATCGAGGTAAGGGAGAAAAAAGACAAGTTAAAAAAAAGTGAGACCTTCAGGACACTGGAAATGTACATCGAAGGCATCACAAAAGTCATAAATTTTATAGAGAAGGAGTAAGGGTATGAGCAAAAAATGGATAGCAGTGCTGATAGCACTCGGGATATTCTTTGTTATAGCGATATCCGTTGTCGGAAGCATTGTCAGCAGTTACAACAGGCTTGTCACGCTGAATGAAAATATCAATAATTCGTGGGCACAGGTACAGAACGTTATGCAGAGACGGGCGGATCTTATCCCGAACCTTGTCAATACGGTAAAAGGTTATGCAAAGCATGAAAAGGCGATATTCGAGCATGTTGCCGATGCAACAGCTAAACTCGGCGGTGCTACGACACCGAAGGATAAATTTGCGGCAAATGACCAGCTCGACGGCGCTTTGAGCAGGTTGCTCATGATTGTACAAAACTACCCTAATCTCAAAGCAAATAAATCATTCAACCGTTTGATGGATGAGCTGGCAGGAACAGAGAACAGGATAGCTGTCGAGCGGCGCAGATACAACAATGCCGTTATGGCATACAACGTTGCGGTCAAGAGCTTTCCGACCAACATAATAGCCGGTTTTCTCCATTACGAACCCAAGGAAGTTTATTTCAAGGCAACGGAGAATGCACAGAAGGTGCCGACGGTTAAGTTTTAATAGCGGCATTGACAGGGTAGAGCAGTAGTATTCCGTGGTTGAAGCGGAATATGGTTAAAACAAGGGCGATGCGATGAATCGCCCTTGTTTGTTTTTTATGCAGTTCTTCTTGCTCTTTAGGTCAAAACAGTTTAGATTTGTTCAGTGAGGAACTCCTGCTATGCATGAGAGGCCGGGTGCAGCGGATAAGGCCGGATTGTTTCCGACACTGCTATTTGAACGTATGGAATTTAAATCTATCAATAAATGTAGTGTTGATTGTGTGTACAGAAGCATCATAGGGTGTTGCATGATGCTTATCGTACTTTTTTCCCCGGCATCTTCCAGGGCAGAAACGAAAAACAACTATCTTGAGCAGGGCATACGCTCCTATGAATACGGGGACTACGATAATTCCATTAAATCGCTCCAGCAGATAAATACAATTTCTGAAACTACAAAGACCGATGCGCTTGTTCATTTGTATCTTGCACTTGATTACTATGCAAAGGGTATGAATAATGACATGAAAAAGGAATTGAAGGCATTATACCTTACAGAGCCTGATTTTGTCATGAATCCGGTCATCGTACCGCCGACCGTGATATCCGCTTATACCGAAATAAAAAAACAAACCATTGTGACTCTGCAATCCCTTCCGAAGCCGAAAGAGCATAGTTATTGGTTACGACTGGTGCCCTTTGGTGTTGGCCAGTTTTCAAAGGGTGATGACAGGAAAGGAACAATCTTGCTCATTGCCGAAGCGACGGAATTGGCGGTAAACATATCGACCTATTATATAAGAAAATCAAAAGAGAACCATGACGGGAGTTACAATAATCCCGTATGGGCAAACAATATGCAGGCCGTTCAACTAACGGCTTTCTGGCTTTTGGCCGGTACCGTGTCGTATGGAATCGTCGATGCGTTTGTCTGGAGAATGCCGTAATGGCAAGATTGATATTTAAAAACAGCTCCCGTATCTTTATGCTTACAAAAAAATTGACTACACTGAGTGCATCTCTCGATGCAGATATCCGGCTTGCGGATAAAAATGACGCGCTCTGTTACATAGAAAAAATGGATGACGATTCTTTTCGTGTGGAAACAATAAAAGGGAAAGGTATAGAAGTAAATGGTAAATTTGTAAAACACTGTAAGCTGAAATTCGGCGATCTGATAGAAACGGGTGAAGACACTGCGGTGTTTTTGGATGATCATGAGCACGAACAGAAACCCGTTGAATCAAAATCCTATAAAAATATAGAATATATTAATGATAATAATGAGTTAAAAAGTATATCAAGAATAATACTTAATCAATTGATGGATGAAACTTTTGCGGAAAAAGGCATGGTGCTCTTACTCGAAGACGGTGAACCGACTATACTTGTTGGTGCTGAAAAAGATGGAATGGAATTTCTCAGCGGGTTCAGCGAAACAATAATAAAAACAGTTTTGCTGGACAAGAAGCCCCTCCTGTCGAATAATGTCTTGACGGACGAACGGTTTTCACCATCCAAAAGTATAGCTGCGCTCAAAATACTGGCAACAATAGTCGTACCTATACTGAGGAACAAGACCCTCTATGGTGTAGTCTACTTATGGAATTCGAACGCATCGCGTCCCTTTTCGAACAGTACCCTGGCCATAACCGGATTCTATGCGTGGATATTCTCCCTGCTTGTTGAAAATGAAAAATTGAAACAGGGTATGCAGACAACCTTGCAGCGGGCTAAGACAAATCAACGGCTTGCGGAATGGCATCATCTGATATCTCTCAATCCGGAAATGATACATATATTCGAGCAATGCGATAAACTGGCAGTGACCGGAAGCAATATCGTTTTTTATGGAGAGGAGGGTACCGGAAAGAAATCTCTCGCAAAAACGATACATGACATATCGGATCCCCGCGCAGCTCTTGTATTGCTGAAATTAAAAAACAAGACAACAGATGTTCTTTCGGATGAACTTTCCCTGTTATCCGGCATGGATTCCGTTGCCAAAGGAGGAAGCGGGAAGATATTCATTATCGTTGACGGGCTTGAATATTTGCCTGAAGAATTGTATTCGGCAATGATAGCGAACATCGACAAGTTTCACTCCGCGAGATGGATGTTCCTCATGGAGCGGAATCCCGATGCTGGAGAAACTCCCTTGGATGAAAGACTGAAAACAAGACTGGGCGAGATTATTATACGGGTGCCGGCATTGCGGGAACGAAGCGAGGACATAGAGCCGCTCGCAGCAAGGTTTCTTGATGAGTTTTGCACCGTATATTCGAAAGGGATCAGGGGTTTTACAGAAAAAACCATAAAGACATTACGCAGTCACCGGTGGAATGGAAATGTCGCAGAGCTCAGGGACGTTATAAAGAAAGCGGTC
>JAKAHI010000172.1 GCA_021815065.1 bacterium
TCCAGCTCCACTTTTATCGTGATCTTATGTTTCTGTTTCATCGAGTGGAGATGATAAACAACAGCCATTCTGCCCTGCTCTTTCAGATCCACACCACTCAGACACATCAGTGATGTGAAGTCCAGGCCGTCTCCTTCCTTGAGAAACCTGCACACATCGGCAATTGCATCGGTTTCAACAAGAATGGAAGGAGGTAAGGTATTCTCAACAAACTGTTTTATCTTACCACCGAATTTTTCCGACAAGATCCCGTAAATCTTCTTTGGTTCCATTATTTTTTCACCAGGTTCTTTTCTTCCATTATCTTTTTCTGCAGTTTCATGATCCCCTCTATCAATGCCTCGGGCTTTGGCGGGCATCCGGGAACATACACATCAACCGGGATGATCTTATCTACGCCTTTCAGGACCGAGTACGAGTCTTTATAGAATGGTCCTCCGGTATTGGCACAACTGCCCATTGCAATGACATATTTTGGAGACGGCATTTGATCGTAAAGCCTCTTTACCCTGTCAGCCATCATGTGGGTAATGGTACCGGCAACGATCATGAGGTCGGACTGCCGCGGTGTTGCCCTGAATATTGCCCCGAAGCGGTCAAGGTCATACCGCGCCGCACCTGTCTGCATCAGCTCGATACCGCAGCACGCGGTAGCAAACAGCATGTACCACAGAGAGTTTTTCTTCGACCAGTTGAGAAACTTGTCGACATTGGTAAACAGAATATTGTCCGGTAATTTATCTTCTAACACACCCATATTTTTCCCTTCTTAATGCACCTTTCCAGGGGTGGTATTGGGCATCGTGCCGGAAAGGGCGGTATCTTCTTCATTTTCTTTAAGGTTATCGAGATCTTTAATCCAGTCAAGATCACCCATATTCCACACATACGCAAAACCGACAAGGAGGATAACGATGAACACAAGCACATCCCAGAACGCTATCCATCCGATGGATTTGAACACCAAAGCCCATGGAAACAGGAACACAGCTTCGACATCGAAAATGACAAATATCAGAGCTATAATATAGAACCGCACATTAAAGGTGAACCAGCCGGAGCCGATGGGATCTTCGCCGCATTCATAGTTGCTCATCTTCACCACATTGGGGTCCGAAGGCCTTATCAGCCTTGCCAACGCCATGGTTACGGCAACGAAGATGACGCCGACCGCCAAAAACATAAACACACTTGAAAAATCTATCATCATATTTTTTAACCTGTATACTGTATACGCTTGCTACATTATAAAATAAAACCTTGTCAAGGAATTGTAAAGTTTTTCGGGAGGAGAGAAACGGACTTTAAACCGGCTTGGTGTAAACCAATCTGGGTTCCCGTGCAGCTTTGACCTCATCGACTCTCCTGACCGGAGTTGTATGCGGTGCATTGAGAACGACCTGGGGATCAGTTTTACATTCCTCTGCAATGGTTTTCATGGCATCGATGAACCGGTCGATCTCATCCTTGGATTCCGTCTCCGTAGGTTCGATCATGATGGCGCCATGAACAATCAGGGGGAAATAAATCGTAGGGGGATGAAAGCCAAAATCCATCAGGCGTTTTGCTATATCTATGGTCTTGACGCCGTTTTGGTTCTGATATGCGTCATTAAAAACAACCTCGTGCAATGTCTGCGTGCTGTACGGCAGGTTATAGACATCCTTCAGCATCGCCCTGATATAGTTCGCATTGAGTGTGGCAAACGCGGAAACCTCTTTCGCCCCTTCGATGCCGAGCATGCGCATGTAGGTATATGCACGTACGATGATGCCGATGTTGCCGTAAAAACCGATCATCCTTCCTATAGTGTTTTTGACCGAATACTCCAGAACAAAATCACTGCCCTTCTTTGCAACGACCGGCACCGGGAGGAATTCCCGCAACCGCGATGCAACGCCGATAACACCCGCACCGGGTCCACCGCTGCCGTGAGGCGTGGCAAACGTCTTATGGAGGTTGAGATGTACGATATCCGCGCCCATGTCCCCGTACCTCGCCTTGCCGAGCAGTGCGTTGAAATTGGCACCGTCGATATATACCAGACCGCCTGCATCGTGGATAAGTTTTGCGATCTCGACTATCTGCGATTCGAAAATACCGAGTGTATTGGGCACGGTGAGCATGATACCGGCGATGTCGTCATTGATATACGGCCGCAGCATATCAGCCTCTATCATGCCGTGACTTCCGGACGGTATGTTCAAAATCTTGAACCCTGCCATTGCAGCGCTCGCCGGATTTGTCCCATGCGCTGTATCCGGTATGATGATGGTGTGCTTGTTCGTTCTGTTGACCTTGTGATACTTTGCCGCCATCAGCATACCGGCAAGCTCGCCATGGGCACCTGCAGCAAGCTGCAGGGAGAATGCATCCATGCCGGTAACAGTTTTCAGGTATTGTTCCGTATTGTATAAAAGCTTTACTATACCCTGTGTCAAATGCCCGGGTACCAGAGGGTGGAGCAGGGAAAAACCATCATAGTTCGCTGCCTTTTCCATGAGCTTTGGATTGTACTTCATGGTACACGAACCAAGCGGATACATACCGGAATCAAGACTGTGGTTCATGTAAGAAAGCCGGGTAAAGTGCCGTACAACCTCAGGCTCGCTTAAATCAGGCATGCCTTCGATGTCATCCCTCAGATATGACTTCGGTATATCGGACGGGACAGGATAAGATTGTGCATCCGTGCTCCGTGCTTCCGTGTGGTATTCCATGATAACGTTTTCTTTGATAATGGGTTTATTCATGTTCTCATGCCTCCTCAAATCTGAATTTTCTTATATAAATACTTAACAGTATGCCGATCTCTACCATAAAAATGAGAATGGAACTGCCTCCGTAACTCATAAACGGCAGGGTTATACCCACGACAGGCAATATACCCGTACTCATACCTATATTTATAAAAAATTGCAAAAAAATAGAAAGTGTAATGCCAAAAGCAAGCATGACGCCGAACCGGTCCTTTGCGTACCGTGAAATATGAAATCCTTCAAACAATATAAATGCAAACAAGGCAATTACAACAAGGGAACCGACGAAACCCCATTCCTCGGCCAGTACGGAAAATATAAAATCGGTGTGGGATTCCGGCAAAAAATTCAGGTGGCTCTGGGTACCCTTGAGATATCCGACACCAAACAGCTTGCCCGATCCTACAGCTATCCTTGACTGCAGCAAATGGTATCCGGAACCGAGCGGGTCTTTGTACGGATCGACAAATGCCAGGAGCCTGGTCTTTTGATACCCTTTCATAAAATGCCAGCCCAGCGGCATTATCGTAATGAAGACTACCAGGAACAACAGGAATGTCCTCAACTTGACGCCGGCAAAAAGTATCACCGATGCTCCGATAAGAAGTATGATAATGGCTGTTCCGAGGTCCGGCTGTTTCAGGATCAAAACGAAAGGAACCAGGATATACAGTATCGGCAGAATGAGGGGGGTCAGGGGATAACCGTTTTCAACCCAGTGCTCGTCGAAATATGTCGACAAAACGAGCAGAAGAGAAAATTTTGCAAGTTCCGATGGCTGGAAAGAAAAAAAGCCGAGAGACAACCATCGTTGTGCACCATATGCTGTCCTCCCCTTCACAATGGTTACCAGGATTAAAAGGATCGTAACGGCATAAAGGACAAACGAGAGTTTTTTCCACATCCGGTAATCCAGGTATGCAAACAGAAACATGGCTATGGTTCCAATACCGAACCAGATCAGCTGTTTGTAAAAAAGCGGCGATATCCCCTGCTTACTTCCCTGCATACCCATTGTTGCGCTATAAAGGTTCAGGAGAGACACGGCGATCAGCAAAAAAATCGGCAGGAGAAGATTATAATCAAGCAAAGGAGTGCTTCTCTTCATGGTATCCTGTCTCCGTGCAAATAGAAATTTATCATATTCCTCGCTATCGGCGCACTCGCAAATCCGCCGTGACCTCCATGCTCAACGAGCACGACGACTGCTATGCGGGGTGCAGCGTACGGGGCAAAAGCCACGAACCATGCATTGTCCCTGTAAATCTCGGGTATTTTCGATTCCGGCACATTTTTGAATGCGCTTTCCTTTATCACCTGGGCGGTACCCGTCTTACCGGCAACCTCGATGTCCTTGAGCCGTGCGCCGGGTGCAGTACCCCCGGGTTCATTGACAACTCCCAATAAACCCCTTCTCACAACATCAAGTATTTTTTCACTTACCCCTAATTTCGATTCGGTGTAATCCAGTGTCGTGGCCGTGGGG
>JAKAHI010000173.1 GCA_021815065.1 bacterium
TTTTTGTTGCCTGAGGAATGGAGAGCGCGTGCGATGACCTCCTTGCCGGTGCCTGACTCGCCCGTGATAAGAACCGGCACATCCGAATCAGCAATACGTTTTATTGTGCCGAGAATTCCTTTGATGGCCGATGAAGAGCCGATAATACCATGACTGGCGTGATGCTCCATTCCGCCTTTACCTATTAACGCCTGTTTTATGGAAAGCAAAAGCTCTTCTTTTTCAAAAGGTTTTGTCAGGTAGTCAGAAGCGCCCTTTCTTATCGCATCAACCGCCATACGAACGGTCCCGAATGCCGTTATTACTATCACAGGAAGCTCCGGGTTTATGCTCAAGAGTCTTTCCAGCAGCTCAATACCATTGCCATCCGGCAACATAACGTCGGTTATGACGAGTTTGGGCTGATGTTTCTTCGAGAGCACCAGGGCATCGCTGACCGTACCGGCGCCAATGGCCGTATAGCCTTCTCTGGAAACGTTAAACTCTATGACCTTCCTTTGAACCTCGTTATCATCGACAATAAGGATGGTTACTGTCCCCATGGCAGCCTCACTGTAAATATCGTACCTTTCCCAGGCGTACTCTGGACAAGGATTTTTCCTTTATGTTCCTCCACAATTCGCTTTGCAATGGCAAGCCCAAGCCCTGATCCGTCTTTCCTGGTTGTAAAAAACGGCTTGAATAAACTATTGATATTATCGGGCGGTATACCGGGGCCTGTATCTTCGAACAAAATCTCGACACCGTCACGGGCAGCTCTCCGGATGGTTATTTCCAGCTTCCCGCCATTGCCCATGGCTTGTATTGCATTGAGCATAAGGTTAATAAAAACCTGCCGCATTTTATCGCAATCAGCACGGATGGTAACAGGCTCTTTAAAGGACAGACTAATTTTTACACGGTTTTTTTCGGTCTGTGCGTTGAATAAGCTTATGATCCTGCCGATCTCTGCACCAATGTCACATGCTTCCAATGCAAGACCCGTCCGCGTGAAAGAAAGCATCGAATCAAGCGTGCGGTTCAGCCTTCCTATCTCGCTTTTTAACAGACCGGCAAATTCAATTTTTCGTTCCGGAATTACCGATTCATCCGCAACGATGTCCGCAGCACCCTTGATTGAGCTCAAAGGGTTTTTAATCTCGTGCATCATATAGGCAAACAGCTCTCCTATGGTGGAGAGACGTTCCGATACCCTGACCTGTTCTTTCAGTACATCATTTTTTTTACGTTCACGCCTTTGCGCATCGGAAAGCGTACCGGTCAGAACTCCGATAACCCCGTAAAACAGGACCTCGACAAGCTCTCCCGAAACAAAATCATGTCCCATGGATCTCTGCATATAAATAAACGGGAACACGGCAAGAGAGATGCCCGCTGCAGTTGCAATGCCTCCCCCTATACCGAACCACAGGCCTGCAAGAACAATCGGTATATAGCACAGCCTTCTGTGGAATGCTTCCAGTACCGATGCGTGTGACATACCGTACATATAGTGAAACACAATCGTAAAAAAAGAGATGACAATTATAAGGAGCCATTTTTTGATTACGGTATTTTGCACCTGCATACGATCTGTTTAATAAAAATGCGGCAGGATGTAAAGGAATCAGGAGGAAGGCATGTCGAAACAAACTTCCGGATCCTTGTTTTTTGTGAAGTTTGATCTGCTCAATCTGCAAGCCCGGTACTGTCGTCGTCTGTCGAGAAGAAACTATCACTTTAAATTTAATTAAAGATGATATATACTGTATAAAACAGTGGAGAGCTGTGCTGTACTCAGCATGGATTCTTCTCTGGCAAGGAGATTTTTGATAGAGTTCGCCAGGCTTTGCTGTGTTCGCGCCGGTATACACGGAGGCGATTGCGGCATGGCCTGCTCAAGGAGGCAGTATGGTAAAGACATTAAGCTCTATGTTGCTTGTAATCTCATTGATTGCAGTTGCCGGTTGTGCAAGGGAGATTCCTCAAAATATAATCTCAAATGTTGATACGGCCATAACATTCAGTATGCTGATAAAGGACCCGTCTGGCTATAAGGGCAAAACGGTCATGACCGGAGGCGAGGTTATCAGCTCTGTAAATGAAAGCAGCGGGACCACTTCGCTTGAAATAATGGAACTGCCGCTTGAAAGCGATTACAAGCCGGAAAAAGGCGACCGGTCGTCCGGAAGATTCATAGCCGTATACCGGGGATACCTCGAAACGCACATATTCAGACCTGGCAGATTTGTTACCGTCGTCGGCGTTGTTGAAGCACCCCAAAAGGGGACCATAGGCAGTATGCCGTACGTTTTTCCTGTGATAGACACAACCTATATCAAACTGTGGCCAATCGTGCACCGGAGTAATCTGCCGGCATATTCCATCGGCCTCGGGTTTGATTATGGCCCCGATCTGTTCCCTCCCTGGGGTTATTATCCTTATGGACCGTTCTGGTACTAAGGCAGGGTATAAACATTTATCATGCCATGGAACCGAGCATTTAATACGAGTGGAGAAAAAAGAAAATATTTGTTTTTTCTTAAGGGTAAAACCACCATAAAAACTGCAATCACTGGATTTGTCGTTTTAGCCCTGTCGTTAACCGCACATGTATCCGCGTATGGCTCCGCAAAAAACAATAAGGCGGAACAGTTGTATGCCGCAGGTGTAAAAAACTACTACATCCTCATCTCCAGCAAACAAAAACAGCAATACAGAGACACCTGGCTCAATGTTATCAATGAATTTGAGCAAGTATACAAAAATTATCCGAAGAGCAGTTATGCGCCCAAGGCGCTGTATAACATCGGCAACCTTTATAACAGTCTTTATACGAGATCCTTCCTTGATAAAGATCTCGACGCCGGCATAAACGCATTTAAAACGCTCCAGCAGGTCTATAAAAAAAATACCCTCGCAGACGATGCCCTGTTTAAGATTGCCGAAATATACAGGACAAAAAAGGGCGATACGGAAACCGCGCTCCGTTTTTACAAACTGATACTCGAAAAATATCCGGGCAGTAACTCTGCACCCATGGCGAGAATATGGGTAAAAAAATTGGGAGGGAGTATAACGGTAAAACAACCGGCCCATGCAAAAAAAATAGCTGCCGTCGTGAACGGTATAAAGGTGTGGTCGGCGGCCGATTATACCCGTGTTGTAATCAACGTCTCGAATGAGGTGGTTTACTCGGGTCATTTGCTTGAACAAAAGGAAGACGATATGCCGGGGAAAAGAATTTACGTTGACCTGAAAGGGACAACGCTCACCTGCGATACCCCGCCCATATCCGTAAAAGACGGACTCGTTGAAGAGGTCAGGGCCGGACAATTCAACAGTAACACGGCAAGGGTCGTGCTGGATGTCGGAGACATAAACGACTATTCCATATTCAACCTGGAAGACCCGTTCAGGATCATCATCGATGTAAAGGGCAAAAAAGTCGGAGCAGAAAAAGAGGCACAGGGCGGGAAACTCTCTGAAACCACAGCGGGACAGCCGACCCAGGCAACGGGAGACACCGACCTCTCCATAGCCCGGATTATAAAAGATTATGAGACTATAAACAAACAAGCGCAACCCATAGTACCGGTAACAACCCCGCAGAGCAATACCGCTTTGTCCATCAAGAAAATCGTTATCGATCCAGGCCACGGCGGCCATGATCCCGGAGCAATAGGTCCCAACGGCGTCGATGAAAAGAACATAACACTCAAGATCGGTACCATGCTTGCGGAAAAATTGCGGGCAATGGGGTTCCAGGTTATTATGACAAGGAATAAAGATGTTTTTATTCCGCTTGAAGAAAGAACGGCTATTGCGAACATGAGCAATGCTGATATTTTCATATCCATCCATGCCAATGCAAGCCTGAGCCACAGGACAAAGGGTATAACAACGTATTATTTAAGTACAACGCACGACCGGTCATCCATGCTTGTCGCTGCGCGGGAAAATGCCACTTCCACGAAAAAACTGAGCGATCTCCAATTGATTCTTGAGGACCTTATGAAAACAGCGAAGATAAACGAATCTGCGATTTTTGCAAACGACATCCAGCAAGATATGGTCGAAAGCTTACGGAAAGACGGCTATTCCACACCGAACCTTGGGGTGAGGAGTGCACCATTCTTTGTGCTTATGCATGCTAATATGCCGAGTATCCTCATAGAAACTTCTTTCGTGACAAACCCGACCGAAGAACACCAGCTCGAAGAAAAGCGATACGAGAAAAGTATTGTGGACGGGGTCGTCAAAGG
>JAKAHI010000174.1 GCA_021815065.1 bacterium
GGGATATTTTGCCTTAACAAACGACAGCATCTCTTTTTCATACCTGCCCACGGCTTCAACAGGGTAATCGTCGAGATAACCGTTCGTACCTGCAAATATACTAAGGATTTGCTCTTCTACAGGAACCGGCTTATACTGCGGCTGCTTCAGCAGTTCCGTAAGCCGAGCACCACGGTTCAACTGCATCTGGGTTGCTTTATCGAGATCGGAGGCAAACTGCGAAAATGCCGCCATCTCACGATACTGTGCAAGCTCGAGTCGTAATCTGCCTGCAACCTGTTTCATGGCTTTCACCTGTGCATCGCCACCGACCCTTGATACGGATATACCTACGTTAACTGCCGGTCGTATACCTGCATAAAAAAGATCTGTTTCGAGAAATATCTGTCCGTCCGTAATGGAAATAACATTTGTAGGAATGTATGCGGACACGTCGCCAGCCTGTGTTTCGATGATCGGCATAGCAGTTAGAGACCCGCCCCCATTCTTTTCAGAAAGCTTTGCAGCCCTCTCCAGCAGTCTCGAATGAAGATAGAATACGTCTCCCGGGAATGCTTCTCTTCCCGGCGGTCTTCTTAACAGCAACGACAACTGCCGGTATGCCACGGCATGCTTAGAAAGGTCGTCATAAAAGATAACGGCATGCTTGCCGCTGTCCCTGTAATATTCACCCATGGTACAACCTGAATAAGGGGCTATGTATTGAAGCGGTGCAGGTTCGCTTGCTGTTGCCGACACAACGATTGTGTATTCCATGGCCCCGTATTGTGCCAGCTTATCCACCACCTGTGCCACGGTCGACTGTTTCTGTCCTATTGCCACATATATACAAACAATATTCTTGCCCTTCTGGTTTATGATCGTATCAAGAACAACGGCGGTTTTACCTGTCTGCCGGTCACCTATGATAAGCTCCCTCTGCCCTCTTCCTATCGGTATCATCGAGTCTATTGCTTTTATACCTGTCTGGAGCGGTTCTTTGACATGCTGACGCATGACGATACCAGGTGCCTTGATCTCAACTTTTCTCGTTTCCTTGGATTTAATCGGCCCTTTGCCATCTATGGGTTCTCCAAGAGGATTGACAACCCTGCCTATCAGAGCATCTCCGACCGGCACCTCCATGATCCTGGACAGCCTTTTTACGGTCTGCCCCTCTTTTATGTCCGTGACCTCTCCCATGACCGAGATTCCGACACTCTCTTCTTCAAGGTTGAGGACAAGGCCTTTTGTGCCGTCTTCAAATTCTACCAGCTCTCCTGCCATGACCTTCTCAAGCCCGTAAGCCCGCACAATCCCGTCTCCTACCGATATAACCGTGCCTACTTCTGCTTTTTCAACTTTATAATCATAGCCTTCAAGCTGTTCTTTTATAATACTGGTAATTTCGTCGTATCTGATTCCTAACGCCATAATTTTCTCCTTAACACTTTATATCTTTATTGAATTTGTAAAATCTTTCAAATGCGTTTTAATAGTTCCGTCATATATGGTCCAGCCCACTTTCAGCCGTACGCCCCCAATAATAGAACTATCCTTATTTATCGTGAGTATAGGTTCTTTATGAAAAAGATCCTTTATTCTTGTTTTCAAGGCATTCATTTCGTTTGGTGTCATATCATAAGCAGTGTATACATCTGCTTTTATTAGACCTTTATAAGCATCATGCATCTCTACGTAACTTATTATTATATCATTTAATATTTGCTCTCTGCCGCCGGTAATAAGAAGTTTAATAAGGTTTACAACCTCTTTGGAAAGATTGAGTTTATCCGCTACAACAGACAACACGTTTATTTTTCTCGTTTTATCTGCCAGTTGATCCTGAAAAAAATTCTTCAGAAGCTTGTCCTGTGAAAAAAGTTGTCTGACCGTATCAAGTTCCTGCATAAACTGATCGATTTTATTTTGTTGTTCCGCTATCTGAAACAGTGCTTTTGCGTACCGTATGCTTACATTCATTTTATCTTCCTGATAAAGTTATCCGTAACGTTCTTTTGCGAATCGGCGTCCATTGATTTCTCTATATATTCTTTCGACAGGTCGTAGAGCTGTGTCTGCAGATGCTCACTGAGCAATTCTTTTGCCTTCTGGACCTCGGCATCGGCAATACGCTCGCCTTCTTTTTTTATCCGGGCAAGCATCTCCTTGCCTTCATCAGAGATTTCCTGTTTTTCTCTTTCAGCCCTTGCATTCATGTCATCCATGATTTCTTTCTTGGTTTTATCGAATTCCCTGAGCTGTTGTTCGGCTTCATAATGCCGTGTCATTGCCCTATTTTTCACTTCCATAGCTTCACCAATCAGTTTTTCTATATTGTCTTTTCTTGTTTTAAATAGTTTCTCGCCATGAAATTTTTTATAAAGGTATACAAAACCTGCGATTAATATAAGGAAGTTTACGATTGACCATACAAGGTTCATGGTGAAGAAACTCCCTTCATCCGCCTGTGCTATGGAGGGTATGAAAAACAAATACAACAAGATAAATAAAAAGTTTCTCATTTCAACATCATCTTTCTTGAAATCAAGGGTATGAATTGTTTGATATCGGTATTTAATTTGTTCAGTATTTCAACTTTTTCTTTTTCCAGTAGCCCGGCCATGGACTTTAATTGCTGCTGCATGGTCTCGTTCGCCTTTTTCAACATATCCTCGCGGCTTTTTTTTGCATCTTCCGTTACCGACAATCTAAGACTGTTTGCAGACTCGATAGCTGCATCTATCTTCTTGCGTAGTTCTGACTCCACGTTCTCTGTTTCTTTATTGAGCAATTTGGCTTCTTCAATGGCCTTTACCGTTTTTAAATTTCTCTTTTCATAAACTCTTGAAAAAGGTTTAAAAAACACCTGGTTGAGTAAAAACCATATTATCCAGAATACAACCGCCTGTATCAATACCTGTGAATAGATTATATGCATATATTTTATTCTCTTTTTATTTCTTCTTTTGATTCGTGTTACAGAATAGGCAGGATCTTGTCAAGATTTTTCACAAACACTGTTTTTTCTGTATACATTATACAATATAATCAATGCCCGCATGAGCCGCACGAACCGGATGAGCAGGATGAGCAGGATGAGCCGCCGTGAGAATGTTCTGACGGCGAATATGAAGAAAAATCGGGTGTCGAGTCACCCATTGCAAATGTCGTTACAATCTGGTGAGTATCTCCGGAGTTACATCCGGGGCACTGCGGTTTTAAACCTTTTTCTTTTTCCGCAAGTGATGCCCTTACCTCAAATATGGTATTGCACGCCTTACACTGAAATTCGTAGATCATTTATATTCTCCTCGTGTTAATGTATCTAGTATCTTTTGAACGGCACCTGCAGGATCGGCGCTTTCTGTTACAGGCCTTCCGATAACAATATAATCAGCCCCTGATTCAAAAGCTCTCTTCGGCGAAACCACCCTCTTCTGATCACCGGCCGGTATGCCATTTTGAATTCTTATACCCGGGACAACGATAACGGGTTTGTCTCCCAGGATGTTCCTCAATTGTTCAAGTTCATGTCCCGAAGCAACAAGTCCATCGATGCCTGCATCCCGTGCGAGCAAAGCAAGCCTCCCGACCATATCCGGAACATCATGCTCAATGCCTATTCTCCTGATCTGGACAGCATCAAGGCTTGTGAGCAATGTTACGCCGAGCAAGGTAGCCTTGCCCTTGTTCGCCTCAGCCGCGGCTTTCAGCATATCGTATCCGCCCAGTGTATGGAGTGTCAGCATCTTTACGCCGTATGATACCGCCTGCTGAACAGCTTTCGACACCGTATTGGGAATATCGAAATACTTCAGATCCAGGAATACTTCCTTACCCCTGTTTATGATTTCATCGATGATCGAGGGTCCGAACACCGTAAAAGCTATGCTGCCGATCTTATAGATCTCTATAAACGGGGACGTGGCATCGATGATCCTGTTGACTGTATCTTTCGATACTTCGTCTATGGCAAGTATGACCCGTCTTGAATATTCAGGGTTATCCCTCATTTTGTATTACCTTTATTTCCCTGTTCAGGGTTTCGAATGCTTCCGGCTGAAGCAGGTTTCTCGCTATAAAGATCTCATAGTTCAAAAATTCATTCATGCCTTCAAGGATCATCTGGGAAACGAGTAATCCGGACAAGCCGACAACTCTATTGAAAGAATCCGATTCTGTAAGTTTCATTGTGTCGATATTCATGAGCAACTTTGTTTCGTCAAGTTCTCCGTCCTTGTTTATGTCAACATTTTC
>JAKAHI010000175.1 GCA_021815065.1 bacterium
GACAACAACATAGAGTTCGGTATTGAGACCATGTGCGTAGGAGGCGGGATGGGCGTTGCAACACTGGTAGAAAGAGGGTAAGAAGGGAAAACTTATATTCAGAAAGGCGTGGCTTTTGTCCACGCCTTTTTTTATGTGCGGTACAGTGAGTACTGATAGAGAAGTAATCCACGCCGTATACGGCAAAAACCATTACAAGCAGGCCTCGGGTTTTAGCCCGCTGGAAAGCTGTCCGTACTGATTTTCTGGAGCTTGACATGTTCTGACCTTGCCTTATAATCTGCTGAAGGGGAGGGACAGATGGCTACACAGGCTTTAATACAAGATAGCAGCCATAGAGCCGGGGGACTCGATCCCAGGATAGAAAGATTGAAACAGCGCTACCATACCGCACCGTATGAGATTTGCATATCAAGGGCGCTTAACTTCACGCGCTCATACAAAGAGACGGAAGGCATGGACCCTAACCTCCGCAATGCCTATGCATTAAAGCGCACGCTGGAAAATCAGAAGATATTCATAGTGCCCGATGAGTACATCGCAGGCAGTAAAACCGAGAAGTTTCTTGCCGCACCGTTGTCCGTGGAACGGGGGGATTTCCTGAGGATATTACAACTGGAGATGGACATACTGCACCTCAAGCACAGGCCATTTTTTATATCGGATGAAGACAGAAAGGCATTCCAGAACGAGATCGTTCCGTATTGGGACGGCAGGACCCTCAGGGACCACAAGTCACGGCATTGGGACGAAGATGGTATAATCGATATAAAACCCGGCCTGGCAGAACATCCGCGCAATATCCTGAGGATGATAAAGTTCGGGAAATATGTCGGTCATAAAGGCCTGCGTAAGATACAGGGTGCAAATAGAGACGTACCGCTTTCTGTGGGGAGAATAAAAGCCTTCCATAAACTCAGGCACGAGCTTGCGAACAACAACCCTACACCGGCAGTGTTTGTCTTCGACGTGCAGGGGCATTTAAGCCTCGGGATAGACAAGGTTGTTTCCAGCGGTATGCAGGCGATCATCGATCAGGCGAAACAACGGTTGAAACAGCTTGAAGTTTCAGGTGACGGCAATGAAACGGCACGCAGCTTTCTGGATGCCGTTATTATAAGTCTTGAGTCAGCCATACGGTATGCAGGACGCTTTGCAGCGCTTGCAAATGCCATGAAAGGGCAGACACAGGATGAAAAAGAGCGGGCGCGACTCGATACGATTATTCGAAACCTGGGCAATGTACCTGCGAACAAGCCCCGGACATTTCATGAAGCAATCCAATCGGCATGGTTTGCCGAGGTGGTCGGAGAGATCCAGTACGGCACACACGACGTGTTTGCAGTCGGCAGGGCAGACCAGTACCTTTACCCTTATTACAGGAAGGACAGAGAGCAGGGTATACTGACAAAAGAACAGGCAATGGCACTGATCCAGGAATTTTTTTTAAAGCTCGAAGCGAACGTGGAACCCATACCCGAGATAGGCATGGAAACGAACGGTGTTTACGGTAACAGCCAGCATGTAGTAACAATAGGAGGCCAGACACCGGAAGGGCAGGATGCAACAAATGAGCTTTCCTACCTTTTCCTCGATGCTTATGAGCAGATGAAGGGCGCGGTAAACCAGCTTGCGGTTAGGATATATGAAAATACACCGCAAGAGTTCCTGCGCCGCACCATAGAGGTATTCAGGCAGGCAAACGGCATTGCAATCTATAACGACACATCCATTATCAAGGGGTTGATCAACGACGGTATGAGCGTGGAAGATGCAAGGGACTACGTCGTGGTCGGATGCATCGAGATCACGGGACAATCCGACACACATGGCTGCGTCGGCGGCTACGAGATGGTCCTGCCTTCCGTGCTCCTTCTTACACTCTCGCGCGGCAAGTACCCTCCTCCGTTCATCGGGCAGATGAAGGGCTATGACTCCGGTGACCCGGCGGGGTTCAAGGTATTCGATGATTTTATCAATGCCTTCCGCAGGCAGGTTACGCACCAGATCAAGGTTCTGGCAAGCGCGGCTGCGGGAAAAGACCAGGCTTATAAGGACATACTTCCGGCTCCCTATGTGTCGGCGCTTATGGACGATGCCGTTGAAAAAGCCACGGATATAACCGCAGGAGGTGCACGGTATGATTTTACGTCCATAGATATTCGGGGGCTTGCAACGCTTGTAGATTCCATTATGGCGATCAAGACATTCGTTTATGACAGGAAGGAATTTACACTCAGGAAATTTATAGATATATGCTCGAGAAACTTTAAGGGTAACGAGGCCCTCAGACAACGTATCATCCATGAGGTGCCAAAGTATGGTACAAACAATGATGAAGCAGACAGTATGACGCTGCAGGTGCTGAACTGGGTCTATGAGGAGGCTTTGAAGCACCGGAATGTACGGGGCGGCAAGTTCAGGCCGTGTTATTACTCGTACGGCAACCATGTTATAGACGGCATTATGCTCGGAGCAACACCTGACGGCAGGCTTTCGGGCGAGCCCATTTCAAACGGTGTGTCCATAAGCAATATGGTGGAGTCTTCATCCGGCCCGGCTGCCGTCATGGCGAGTATCGCGAAGATCCCGTCTTATCAGACATCCGCAGGTCTTTCCCTGAATATGCGTTTTCATCCATCCTATATTGACACCGAGCAGGGGCTCGATACGTTTGCCGGTATGATCCGTACATACTTCGGTCTTGGAGGCATGCACATCCAGCCGAATATCGTTTCGACCGAGACCCTGCGCGATGCACAACTCCATCCTGAGAACTACAGGGACCTTATAGTCAAGGTGGCAGGCTATTCTGCGTACTTCGTAGACCTCGGCAGATCCATCCAGGAAGATATTATAAACAGGTATGAGTACACATAAGCATGTATGCCGAACATGCAGAGGCGGGCATTGGTCTGCCCGTTGTTTTTCGGGCAGGGTACGCTCTGACCCACCAAAGAAACAATATCCATGACACGGCCTGTCGAGAAAAATAAAGCTGATTTCCTTACGGGAAGGGTCTTCGACATAGCGCGGGCGTGCGTCCATGACGGACCCGGACTGCGAACCGTGATTTATCTGAAAGGATGTCACCTTGACTGTCCGTGGTGTCATAACATGGAAGGCAAATCCTTTGAGCAGGAATTTTCTTTTGATGAAAACCTGTGCATCGCAAGGACGGTAAATCACAGGGCATGCACAATCGATTGTCCGTTTAAAGATAATAAACCCGCCCATGTCGGTAATGAAGTTTATGCACGGATTGCAGGCCTGTGTCCTTCAAAGGCCATGAAGCTTGCCGGCAGGGACTACACCGTAGGTACTCTCGTTGAGGAGATGATGAAAGATGCTGTCTTTTTAAAGCAGACCAATGGAGGCGTGACATTTTCAGGCGGAGAACCCATGGCACAGCATGAGTTCCTCTTTGCATGCGCGGATGTACTGAGGACAAAAGGCTTTCATCTTGCCATGGAAACATCGGGCTTTTGGAACGGTAACCTTCTCAAAGACGTTATAAATAGATTTGATTTGATCTTGTTCGACCTCAAACATGGAGATCCTGACAAATATAAAAGATTTACCGGTGTCGACAATAAAACAGTACTCGGTAACCTTGTTCGGCTGCTCGAAACAAATATTGACCTTGAGTTGAGGATCACGCTGGTCCCGGGATTCAATGACAGTAACGAAGACATCAAGGCCATCGCAGACTTTATAAAAACCTTAAGACGTAAACCCCCGGTAAGGCTGCTTCTCTTTCACAGGCTTGCATCAGCCAAGCAGGCCCTGTTCAGGCGCGACTACCCCTATGCCAAGATTCCTCTCCTGCCTGCCCATAGGCTTTCAGAGGTAGCATTGATGTTGCAGGATGCGGGTCTAAAGCTGTGCAGATGAGTGTGGCGCTTCTCTTTTGTGCGTTTTGCAGAGAACCTGCCCAACTATTGAGAAGACACCGCATTCTATAGAGTTCATTCAAATTATTTTGTTTTCCCGGGTGTATTGCTCGAGTCCTTTGATAAGGGCGGTGAAATTCGACTTTATCAGGGAAAGGATAATATTCAGAAACTCATCTACTATTTTTTTTCTCATGATAGTGGGTACGACGATGACAAACGGATATTGTTCCAGATTTATTTGAAGGTCTCCGTTAAACTTGATTGTCGTATACCTCCCGTCCGTCGAATAGGAGTCCTGCCCGTGTGCGTTAAATTG
>JAKAHI010000176.1 GCA_021815065.1 bacterium
AATATACATGGCAATAAACATTGAAACACATTATCACGATGTACTGGTCATCGGAGCAGGGCTTGCCGGTACCATGGCAGCACTGAAGGTTGCGCCCATAGCCGATGTAGCAGTATTGACTAAGGTTTTCCCGACACGGTCGCACTCGACGACAGCACAGGGAGGCATGGCGGCAGCACTGAATAACAATAAGTCCCAGGGTGAGGATTCATGGGAACTTCATATGTTCGATACGGTAAAAGGCAGCGATTATTTAGGGGACCAGGACGCGATTGAAACCCTTGCCAAGGATGCGATAGAGGTTGTGTATGAACTTGAACACATGGGCACACCGTTTTCGCGCACAGCGGACGGCAAGATTGCGCAAAGGCCGTTCGGCGGACATTCAAGGCCGAGGATAGCATACTCTGCCGACAGGACGGGACACGTTGCTCTCCATACACTGTATGAGCAGAGTCTGAAAGAAAAGGTTAAATATTATCCGGAGTTCTTTGTAACAAAGCTGATCCTGGAAAATAACACGGCTAAGGGTGTTGTTGCTGTCGAATTAAGGACAGGGACCGTGCACGTGTTTACATCAAAGGCCGTTATGATCGCGACAGGGGGTGGAGGCCGTATATACAGGATTTCTTCCAATGCGCATGAATCAACCGGCGATGCACTTTCCATGCTCTACAGGGAGGGATTGCCCCTTATGGACATGGAATTTACCCAGTTTCATCCAACAGGCATATACCCGCTCGGCATACTGATCACGGAAGGTGTACGGGGCGAGGGTGGATATCTTGTAAACAGCAAAGGTGAAAGGTTTATGGAGAAGTATGCGCCTGACATGAAAGACCTTGCACCGAGGGACATTACGTCTAGGGCAATATACACCGAGATCCAGGAAGGCAGGGGTGTAGGACCAAAGAAGGACCATGTACTTTTACAGATACACCATATAGGCAGGGAAAAGATACTCGAAAAGCTTCCTGAAATTTACAAATTTGCCATCACCTATGCAGGCGTTGACTGTACAAAAGAACCCATTCCTGTGGCACCGACTGCGCATTACTTCATGGGAGGCATACCGACAGACTCGCACAGCAATGTAATAAAAGATGAAAAGAGTTCACCGGTTAAAGGGTTATATGCCGGTGGCGAAGCAGCGTGCGAATCCGTTCATGGTGCAAACAGACTTGGAGCCAATTCCCTGGTGGATACAACGGTATTCGGCAGGCGAGCCGGCAAGCACATGTACGATTTTGTCCAGCAGGCAGACAGGCCGGTTGTACCAAAAGACGCTGCAGAAAGCACCATAAAAATGGTTGAGTGGCTTTTAGGCGGCAAGGGTAAGGAAAACGTATCAAAGCTGCGGGAAGATATGCAGTCGTTGCTATGGGAGACTGCCGCTGTTTTCCGCGAAGAAAAACTTTTAAAGAAAGGCTTAAAGGATATAAAGGTTTTGCAGGAGCGGTATAAGAATATCGGCATCAGCGATACCGGCAAAAACTTTAACATGCAGCTGAAAGATGCAATAGAACTTGGTAATATGCTCGAGTATGCGGAGGTCGTTCTCGCGTCTGCGGATTTCAGAAAGGAGAGCCGCGGTGCTCATTCAAGAACGGATTATCCGAAGCGCGATGATGTAAAATTCCTCAAGCACACGCTTGCCTCGAGAGGCAAGGACGGCAGGCCCGAGATGAAACAAAAAGATGTTTCCATTACCAGGTATCAACCCCAAGAAAGAAAGTACTGAGGAGGTATTAACGTGAAGGTAACTTTTAAAATACAACGGTTCATTCCGGAAAACGATTCGAAACCGAGTTTCAAAGATTATGTTGTTGAAGCGCAGCCGAACACAACAATTCTTGACTGTCTGAACGACATCCGATGGCACTATGATGAAACTCTCTCGTTCAGAAGATCCTGCGGCCATGCTATCTGCGGGTCGTGCGCGATGAATATAAACGGGAAAAACGGTCTCGCATGTCAGACCCACGTACAGGACCTTAAATCAGGCACGATAACGGTCAAACCGCTTCCATCGTTCCCGATTATCAAGGACCTGGTTGTGGACCTTGATAAGTTCTATGAGAAATTCAATAAGATAAAGCCTTATCTTATCAATGACGGACCCGTACCGGAGAGGGAGAGACTGCAGTCTCCGGAACAACAAAAACTTATAGAAGAATCAACGACATGTATCCTGTGTGCTGCGTGTACTTCCTCGTGCCCGTCGTTCTGGGCCGATGATGACTATCTCGGGCCGTCAGCATTGCTGAAGGCCTACCGGTACATATTCGATACAAGGGATACCGCGGCTGAAGAAAGGCTCAGCGTCGTGAATGATAAGCATGGTGTTTTCAGATGCCATACAATATTTAACTGTAATGAGGCGTGTCCAAAAGACATCAACATTACCAATCATATAGCAAAGCTCAAGACCGCACTCGTTACGACAAAACTATAAAAAGAGGTTACTATGAATATTCATGAATATCAGGCAAAAGAATTAATGGTGAAGTTCGGCGTGCCGGTTCCGAAGGGTAAACCCGCGTTTACCGCCGATGAGGCGTATAATGTTGCACAGCAGCTTGGGGTAAGCAGGTTTGTGGTAAAAGCCCAGATTCATGCGGGCGGAAGAGGCAAGGGCGGCGGAGTAAAACTGGTCAACTCTCCGGAAGAGGTCAAAGAGGTTGCAGCGAAGATGATCGGTATGAACCTTGTCACGCATCAGACAGGGCCCGAAGGCAAGACGGTAAAAAAGGTATACATAGAAGAGGCCGGCGCAATTGCGAAGGAACTCTATCTCGGTATGATTATTGACAGGACGACAAAGCAGATCGTTGTCATGGCAAGTACAGAAGGCGGAATGGAGATAGAAGAGGTCGCATCAAAGACGCCGGAGAAGATTATAAAAGAGTTTATCGATCCCGTTGCCGGCATACAGGATTTTAATGGAAGGAAGATTGCCTATAAACTGGGATTGAGCGGCGATCTTGTCGGTAAATTTACAAAATTTGCTAAGGCGCTTTATAAGATGTTTTTGGAGCTCGACTGCAGTCTTGTCGAGATCAACCCTCTGGTGCTTACAAAGGATAATAATATATTTGCACTCGATGCGAAGATTAACTTCGATGATAATGCCCTGTTCCGGCACAAAGATGTAGAGGCCCTCCGGGATATAAATGAAGAAGATGCAAAAGAACTTGATGCAAAATCACATGGCCTGAGCTATGTCAGTCTCAGCGGTAACATAGGATGCATGGTCAACGGTGCGGGACTCGCAATGTCTACGATGGATATAATCAAGTTTTACGGCGGCGAGCCGGCAAACTTCCTCGATGTCGGCGGCGGTGCGTCAAAAGAGCAGGTAACGCACGCATTTAAAATCATCCTTTCGGATGAGAAAGTGAAAGGCATTTTGGTGAACATATTCGGCGGTATCATGAAATGCGATGTGATTGCAGCCGGTATTATAGCTGCAGCAAAAGAGGTGAACATCAATGTGCCTCTTGTCGTGAGGCTGGAAGGAACGAATGTCGAGCTCGGAAAGAAAATGCTTGATGAGTCAGGTCTGAATTTGATAACTGCCTCAAGTATGGGAGATGCTGCCGAGAAAGTTGTAAAGGCTGTGAGAGGTGAGATATGAGTATATTTGTCAATAAGAATACAAGGGTAATCGTACAGGGTATCACCGGTAAAGACGGTATGTTCCATACATTGCAGTGCCGTGATTACGGTACCAAGATAGTTGGCGGCGTGACCCCGGGCAAGGGTGGATCCAGTGTAGAAGGTATCCCTGTTTTTAATACGGTAGGCGAGGCTGTTGCTGCTACGAAACCGAATGCTTCTATGATCTTTGTCCCGCCTCCTTTTGCAGCGGACGCCATCATGGAGGCTGCTGATGCGGGCATAGAGCTTGTCGTCTGCATTACCGAGGGTATACCGACCCTTGATATGCTGAAAGTTTCCGCTTATCTTAAAGGTAAGAAGACGAGGCTTATAGGTCCCAATTGCCCCGGTATTATTACCCCGGGTGAGGCAAAATTGGGTATTATGCCGGCGAAGATACATAATCCCGGGAAGGTGGGCATTATATCGAGGAGCGGAACACTGACGTACGAGGCTGTATACCAGCTTACCGTTCTTGGACTTGGTCAGTCTACGGCGATTGGTATCGGCGGCGATCCAATAATAGGTA
>JAKAHI010000177.1 GCA_021815065.1 bacterium
TGGGTATTATCCCTTCCTTCCCGATCGGGACGCGAGAATGACATTGCTGCACTGGTCGTAACAAAAAAGACACTGACCTACCTCAGGAAGGCCTTTGCACGGATGCTGGAACCTATACACATGCCGAGGCGGATTGTCCGTGTCTCTTCTATTCCAACAACGTTATCCGGCAAGCGGGACCATCAGGCGGCCCTGTCCGTACTTAAGCAACAGGGAAACAAAGCATAAAAGCGGTAGGGACGAGCGAATAAGTAAACCTTCTTATTGCATATTCCGGGTTAAGCCTTCGTAACGCTGAGAACCGTGAACAGGTGATCATCCACGCCGGCATGAAAGGCCTCAACAGCCCTGCCCTCAACCGATACGATACTCCGGTCTTCGCCGATCTCCTTCAACTCTGCCCGTGACCACATTGATACAATCGGTATATCGAGGGCTTTGGCTGCACATTCCTTCGCCGTCCAGACCCTGAGCGCCGCCTGACCTTGACCAAGCGATGAGCGTGCACATAAGGCCTGCTCGTTCGACGTCATATAGACATGGGCTCCTTTCAAAAGGGTATCTTGCAGCCGTTCCACGTCTACACCTATGGGGCGGTCTCCTGCTACAGCGACAGCAAAGCGGTCATCGTGAGATGCACTGCAGTAAAAATCCTGTTTGTACCCTGATGGAGCGCACATGGGATGGATGCCGTCCAGCGCTATAGTTTCTATGGACAATGGGCCAAAGGGTAGCGTGGTTTTGTAGAGGATGCGCGCAAGCCGCTTGAGCGCAATCCTTGCTCCTATGTGCCTGTTTCTTTTTGCAGGGTGGCGCCTGCGTCCTATTTCCAGCTCATGCGGTGAAAGTATATTTTCCGCAAACGGCAAGATGCTTGTCAGTTCTACAACAGATATCCCGCTGATTCGTTCCCTGATCCTGCGGAGTGGATCATGGTCGTCTGCTTTCACCCATTCCGGTACGCGCATTCTCTGCTGAAATATGTTTTTCATCCTGACTCCTGCGGTAACATCGCACAGCTCTCCGCCTGCATCATATATCCATATATCAAAAAGAATTGTGTCCGCCCCCTGTGTATCTGTTGGAATAACCCTGCAATAATAAGATGCCCCTGCCTCAGCCGGATGGATAATCTTCCTGCTCGTGTAGCCCACGGGAAAGGCAACAAAGGAGCGATAGCGCTGTCCCCATGCACAGGCAACGTGGAACGCTGCGTCAAGAGGAAAAGGTGAACCTAACAGACGGGAACCGGTTTCACTGCGAGGGGCATTCAAGGCCGCAACTGCTCCGCCTTCGAATAGGAATACAGTCCCTGCAGCATTCTGGAATGCGGGACCGAACGGTACCAGCTCTTTATAAAGCTTTTCCGCCGGTAACGGATAACAGATGCCCTCCCCTGCACATGCTACATCCAGAGGTATAGGAACAGGGGGTGTGATATCCGAAAATGTCACACGTGCGTGTTCGAGGATACGGGTGATGGTCCCTCCGGGTGTGCGGACGGATGTTCCCAAAGAGGCGGTTACCCCGGTAGTGTCTTCCGGTTCAATATCGGCGATGGCTTCCATAGAAGTCATTTCAGCAGGAATTTGAAGGAACCTGAGAAACTGTGCATCGCGCGACTGCAAGAGCCGTTGTCCCGGGTATTGAGCAGCAACTGCCTGAGCAAGCCTTTCCAGAGATTCGACGGCCGGATACACTGCCCGCCGCTCAACCCTGTGGTCTGCAAGATAGGGATGATTTTGTATCTTAACGGGAGCTCTCATGCAAAGCTTTATTTCGGAAATGTTTCCCAGAGATGGACAGTTTTTTTGTCTATTGCTACGGGCCACCCCGACGGGCTCATGGCGCAATGCTGCGTAAAACCGGTGCAAACGATTTTACCGGTCTCCGCATGCGTAATGATATACCTGAATGCGACCTTGACCCGGGTTATCTCCCCGGGACGCGTATGTATCCACATGGGATCGTCATAATAGAGCGGCGAATGGTAGGTCACACCGAGGTCTATAATCGGATACACATACCCGCTGTCTTCAACCTCTTTGTACGGATAACCGACATCCCGCATCAAACTCGCACGTCCCAGTTCGAAGTATCTCAGGTAGTTGGCGTGATAAACAACCTCGGATCTATCGGTATCGGCATACAACGTGCGGTTAAATACTCTATGCCAGACGAGCTTGCCGATAGCGTCACGAATAAAAGGAGAATCCTTTCCGATAACTTCCGGATTAAATGGTGTTGGTCTCATCTAAACTCCTTTGAACACGATACAGCAATTGGTTCCGCCGAAACCAAAGGCATTGGACATGGCAATTTCGACCTTCTGTCTTCTCGCTGCATTCGGCACCACATCGACATGGTCGAATGCCGGATCGGGGATGTGGTTCATGGTTGGAAGGATAATCCCCTGCTGCATTCCCTCTATGGTAAGAGCACCTTCTATCGCAGCCGCAGCCCCCAGCGTATGCCCGATCTGGGACTTATTGGATGAAACGGGGATGTGCTCAAGGTTATTGCCGAACACTTCCCGCAAGCAATTAATTTCGTTTGAATCGCCCTTCGGAGTCGAGGTGCCATGGGTATTTACGTACTGCAGATCTTCGGGACGAAGACCGGCATCATCGATTGCTTCACGCATTGCCCGGACAACCGTGGGTCCGTTCGGCCGGGTAAAATGATGGGCATCCGATGTCCAGCCTACACCCAGGACCTCTGCCCTGGGTTTAAGACCATAGATGGGGATCATTTCCTCTGCTGCCAGCACGATGACCCCGGCACCCTCCGACAATACGAAACCCTGCCGGTCGATGCTGAACGGTCTGGATGCTTTCCCGGGATCATTCCATGCACGGTCCTTCTCCGTCACCTTGATGATCGCATTCATGTTGGCAAACCCGTGGAGTATCTCCGGCATAATCGGGGTATCTACTCCACCGGCAAGCACAAAATCGCTGTCACCGTCCCGTATCATTCTGGCGCCAAGCCCGATAGCGTAGTTTCCCGAAGCACACGCGGCCTGCGGAGAAAAGATAGGACCCGTGAACCCCAGCAGCATGCTCGCCTTTCCCGAAGGCAGGTTGGCGCAGAGATTGGGCAGGAGATAATTGCTGACAAAGTTTGGTCCCTTCTCCTGCAGGTTAATCGTCGCTTTCCTGTAGGCATCATGACCATTGATCGCAGAGCCTATCATGCATGCGGTCCTTTCTTTGACACCGTCTACCATCTCGAGCCGTGCATGCGCCAATGCGTCTTTGCATACCGCCATCGTCAGGATCACATACATTGCATTCCATTCTTTGGCTTCTTTCTCACTGGAAAAATCCAGACCTGCGGGATTCCAATCCGGGATCTCCCCGACCACATTTGCCGGTGTATCCACCTGGCATCTGGTAACGCGCCGGAAGCCCGTTTCTCCCCGCACTGCCCGCTTCCATGTTTCGTCAAACGTCTTTCCCAAGGGTGTTGCAGCAGCATACCCTACTACAAAAACCCGTCTGTTTTTCGGTGATTTCATACTCTCCTCATCTCGTCCTGTGAAATATGATGCAGGCATTGGCACCGCCAAAGCCGAATGCGTTCTTTAAAACATATTCTTGTTTCAGCGTTCTAACAGAGCCGGGAACACAGTCAATGTTTATGGCAGGATCCGGCGTATAATTTATCGTCGGAAGTATCGTGCCCCTCATCATTCCTTCCATGGCAAATATACTCTCCAGGGCACTGGAGGCTCCCATCGCGTGGCCGATCATGGATTTGTTTGCGCTTACCGGCGGAATCCTGTCCTGGAAAATCTGCCGGAGAGCAAGATACTCAACCTCATCCCCGACCTTGGTCGAGGTAGCATGTGCGTTGATCGCACTGATGTCCCCGGGGCTGATACCTGCATGTTTTATGGCACCATCGATACAATGGACGATGGTGTCCTGCCGCGGTGCTACGGAGTGGTAGGCATCAGCAGTCATAGACCATCCAGCCAGTTCCAGGGCATAGCCTAAACCGTGTGCCTCTGCAAATTCCTTGGTCGACAGGATGATGCATCCTGCACCTTCCGATATGATAAACCCGCGTCTGTTTATAGAAAACGGCCTGCTTGCACGTTCCGGAGACTCCGGTAAAGACTCCACACTGTTCTGGTATGCCCCGTTCATGGTCGCAAATCC
>JAKAHI010000178.1 GCA_021815065.1 bacterium
TTATGATGAATTCTGTTTTATTGTTGCCGATCTTCAGTCACCCGGAATCTATACGGCGGGCTGCGCAAAGAAACCTGCGGATGTAGCAAGCTGTATTCAGGATGCAACCGGAGCAGCACTGAAGGCCATTCAAATATTTGTTTAGGCGCGGGCAAGGCAATTGGGAGGTATAAAGCGTGGATAAAAAATTAGGCGTATATATATGTTCGGGTTGTGATATCGGTGAATCGGTTGATGTAGATAAACTTCTCACCGTTGCTCAGGGAGAACAAAAAATACCGGTTTGTATGAAACATGCAAACCTGTGCGGTGCAGAAGGTGTAGAGCTTATAAAAAAGGACATGAAGGAACAGGGTGTAAACTCGGTCGTTGTTGCAGCTTGTTCTCCAAGGGTTCATTTCGATACATTCTCTTTTGATCCAACCGTGTATGTAGAACGGGTTAACCTCAGGGAACACGTAGCGTGGTCGCATGTGCCGAAAGAAGAAGATACGCAGATGCTGGCAGAAGACTACGTAAGAATGGGTATCATAAGGGCAAAGAAGGCAAATGCACCAAAGCCGTACATAGAAAATATTAATAAGACCGTGCTTGTTATCGGCGGGGGCATAACCGGCATGACATCGGCTATCGAAGCTACGAAAGCAGGCTATAAGGTCATATTAGTGGAAAAGACTCCCGTTCTCGGCGGCTGGATGCGGAGATGGTATAAGCAGCTTCCGCAAATGCCTCCGTATAAAGAATTACAGGATGTAGATATAGAAAAGACGATCAATGAAGTAAAGAAACATCCCGATATTAAGCTTTTCACCTCTGCCGAAATAGAGAATGTATCCGGACAACCCGGCATGTTTGACGTTTCAATAAAACAGGACGGCAAAACCATTGTTGAAAAGGCCGGGTCAATAATTGTATCAACCGGCTGGAAGCCTTACGATGCGGGCAAGGTGGATGGTCTTGGTTTTGGAAAATATACCAACGTTGTTAACAATGTTATGATGGAAGATCTTACGGTTCAGGGAAAGGGGAAGATTAAACGTCCATCGGACAATAAAGATGTAAAATCCGTTGTGTTTGTGCAGTGTGCCGGGTCAAGGGATAAAAATCATCTTCCCTACTGTTCTTCCGTATGCTGTCTGACCTCATTGAAACAGGCTTCTTACGTAAGAAACAGCAATCCGGATGCTAAAGTTTATATCGTTTATAAGGATATGCGAACCCCGGGGCAATATGAAAATTTTTATAAAGACAAACAGGCCGATAACGGCGTGTTCCTTACCAAGGGAGATATTGCGGGCATAACAGAGAACCCGGATAAATCACTCGAGGTTAATATCAAAAATACCTTGATCGGCGAAGATATACGAATAAAGGCTGACATGGTCGTACTCGCAACAGGCATGGTGCCTGCCACGGATTCGAGCATATTGAATCTCCAGTACAGGCAAGGCAAGGAATTACCGATGCTGAAGTATGGGTTTCCGGATTCTAATTTTATCTGTTTTCCTTATGAGACACAGAGGACAGCCATCTATGCTGCAGGCTGTGTTCGACAGCCGGCAGAGAGTAAAACATGCAAAGATGATGCAACAGGAGCAGCATTGAAGGCAATCCAGGCCCTTGAGCTCGAATCGATAGGTTCCGCTGTTCATCCGCGGGCAGGGGATCTTTCGTATCCGATATTCTTTATGCAAAAATGTACACAGTGTAAACGATGCACAGAGGAATGTCCGTTTGGGGCCATTGATGAGGATGAAAAGGGCTCACCGAAACCAAATCCAAACAGATGCAGAAGGTGTGGCGTTTGCATGGGGGCATGTCCCGAAAGGATCGTTTCCTTTGAGAACTATTCGGTAGATATCGTATCTTCAATGCTAAAATCCATAGAGGTCCCGGGAGAAGAGGAAGAGAAGCTCAGAATCCTTGCGCTTGCATGCGAGAACGACGCATACCCTGCATTCGACATAGCCGGTATAAACCGCACGATACTCAATCCGAATATAAGGATCATACCGGTTCGGTGTCTTGGTTCCGTTAACATTGTATGGATAGCGGATGCGCTATCAAGGGGCATAGACGGGATAATGCTTATGGGGTGCAAATATGGCGAAGATTATCAGTGCCACTTTATAAAGGGAAGCGAGATTGCCAACAGAAGAATGGAAAATTTGAAAGAAGTGCTTCAAAGACTTGTGCTTGAACCTGAAAGGGTGAGGGTCATGCAACTCGAGATTTCCGATTATAACAGGCTGCCGGATATCATGAATGACTTTATGGCAAAGGTAACCGAGCTCGGGCCCAATCCATATAAGAGTTTTTAGAGAGGTAACTATGGCGAACAATTTGATAGAAAGCGATATTGATTTTGTAAACGACATTACAAAACTTGGCGGGGGCTCTTTAAAGAAATGCTTTCAATGTGCGACCTGCTCTGTTGTATGCAACCTGTCATCGGACGATAAGCCCTTTCCCAGAAAAGAAATGATATGGGCACAGTGGGGATTAAAAGATAAACTTATTTCTGATCCCGACGTGTGGAGATGTTATCAATGCGGAGATTGTTCCGTGAATTGTCCAAGGGGTGCAAAACCGGCTGAAGTAATGGGTGCTATAAGGAACTATAGTTTTAAAAACTATGCATTCCCGAAATTTATGGGTACGGCACTGAGCAGTCCAAAATATCTGCCGCTGCTCTTTGCAGTTCCGTTGATATTATTTTTGCTCGTGCTTGCGCATGTCGGTAATTTAATCTCTGTTCCAGCCGGCGAAATAGTTTTTGCAAAGTTTATTCCTCATTTATATGTTGATCCTATCTTTATAGCGGTGAGTGCGGTTGTAGCAGGGGCCATGGCCATGAGCATTACGAAATTCTGGAAGAACATGGACACGAACAATCCCCACGGAAATCATTATGGGGAAAAAAGCATTCTTCAGAGCGGCATCCTGGCAGCAGAAGAGATACTCACCCATAATAAGTTTAAAAAGTGTGATGCTAACAATTTAAGATACTCCGGACATCTTGCCATATTTTATGGGTTTATGGCGCTTTTTGCAGTTACGACCATTGTATTTTTCGGTCTGTACGTGTTTGGTCTTGAACTCCCGCTTAAACTGACAAATCCTGTAAAAATACTCGCAAATATCGGTGCGGTAGCACTTATTACCGGATGTACCATTGCGGTTTACAACAGGTTGAACAAAAAAGACACGGCAGGTGAAAGCTATTATTATGACTGGCTTTTTCTCGGCATACTGTTCTTCATAGGCATAACAGGCCTTCTTACGGAGCTTGTAAGACTTTCGGGTAATGCACCCGTTGCCTATTGGACATATTTTGTCCATCTTGTGTTTGTATTTTTCCTGATTGCATATTTACCATATTCAAAGTTTGCTCATCTTATGTATAGATTTGTAGCAATTGTATATGCAAAGTATGCCGGTATGCGTGAACCTGCAGAGGATGCAGTGTCTGAAAAAACAGAAGTAAAGAGTGTTGCGTAGGATAGTACATCGTCGCAGGCTCTTTTTTTAAAAGGAAGAGAAAAGGTAGCAAGCGATGAATATTTTTAACTGGATAGCACACATATCTCAAAGTACCACTCCTGACAAAGGATTCCATGCACATTGGCTTTATAGTGCATGCTCCGTTTTACTGCCGGCAATAATAGGCGCTGTTGTAACCTACACCATAATGTTTTTAGAAAAGGCCTTTAAGATACATATCGGCGGAGGGCATTAAACATGTACAGCATGTACCTGCCCATTGCCCACGTACATGTCAATCTCGTGTGGATGCTGCTGTTTGGTTTTGTTGTCGGCGGCATGGCTGGATTTTTTGGTGTTGGCGGAGGATTTCTTATAACCCCCATGCTTAATGCCATATTCGGAGTTCCTTACCCTGTAGCAGTCGGTTCGAGTCTTTCACTTCTCGTAGGGATCACAGTGGCTTCGACTATCAGACACAGCAAGTACGGTAATATTGATTATAAACTTGGAATCGTCATGGTCTTGGGAACATCCGTCGGGGTTGAGGCGGGTGCAAAGCTTCTCAATCTTATTAAAGGCCTGCAGAATCTACTGCCTTCGACCGGAGGACATCATGTGGATCTCCTGGAGATTATCCTGAGCATTTCCTATATCGTAATGCTCAGCTTGATCGGTT
>JAKAHI010000179.1 GCA_021815065.1 bacterium
AAAAAAGAATGCTGCAAGAGGCTGTGGATGCCCTTATCGACAACGGTAAGAGAGGAAAGGTCGTAACATCGGCGAACAGGAGAGAATTAAAGTCTCTCAGCGAAACCATCCGCGGCAAGCACGGCAGGTTCAGACAGAACCTGCTCGGAAAGAGGGTGGATTACTCGGCACGGTCTGTCATAGTCGTGGGACCGGAATTGAAACTCCAGCAATGCGGCATACCGAAACAGATGGCATTGGAGCTCTTTAAGCCGTTTGTATACAATAAACTCGAAGAGTACGGGTACGCCACCACCATCAAAACGGCAAAGAAGATGGTGGAGAAGGAAAAACCGGAAGTATGGGATGTGCTTGAGGAAGTGATAACGGAGCACCCGGTATTCCTGAACAGGGCGCCAACGCTTCACCGGCTGGGCATCCAGGCGTTCGAACCGGTCCTGGTCGAGGGTAAGGCAATACAGTTGCACCCGCTCGTCTGTCCGGCATTCAACGCGGATTTCGACGGTGACCAGATGGCTGTCCACGTCCCTCTCTCCATAGAGGCGCAGACAGAGGCAAGGATACTCATGATGTCGAGCAACAACATCCTCTCGCCCGCCAACGGAAAGCCGATCATAAATCCGACGCAGGACATCGTACTCGGACTGTACTACATGACTAAACCGAGTGCCTATGTAAAAGGCGAAGGCAAATATTTCTCAAGTCATGAGGAAGTCAGGATAGCATACGAACTGAGGGTTGTGGACCTCCATGCGAAGATAAAATTAAGATTAAACGGCAAACGGTACGATACAACCGTGGGACGCAGCCTGCTGATAGACATACTACCTTCGGTGATCCCGTTTGACAGCATCAATAAGGTTATGGGCAAGAAGGAGATCGCGAACCTGATAGAATTCTGTTACAAGGTTGCGGGTGAAAAGGAGACCATCCTGCTCGCAGACCGGTTGAAGGACATAGGGTTCAGGATGGCGACAGAGGCAGGTATCTCGATATCCATAAATGATATGAAAATACCGCCCAAAAAATCAGAGATCATCAAAAAGGCGAGCGCAGAGGTACAGCAGATCATAGAACGTGCAAACGAGCGGCTGCTCTCCGCCGGGGAAAAACACAACCAGATCATCGATATCTGGGCAAAGACCAGCGAGAGCGTGGCAATCGAAATGAAGAAAGAGATCGCAGGGGATGTTCAGGTCGTACGTGACGGCGTTTCGAGAAAGGTGCCGAGTTTCAACCCCATATACATCATGGCTGATTCCGGGGCACGGGGAAGTGACGAGCAGATAAAACAGCTTGCCGGTATGCGTGGACTGATGACAAAACCATCCGGGGATATCATGGAGACGCCGATACTTTCGAACTTCAGGGAGGGCCTCAACGTACTCGAATATTTTATATCGACCCATGGTGCAAGAAAGGGTCTTGCGGACACCGCGCTGAAGACATCGAACTCCGGTTACCTTACCAGGAGGCTTGTTGATGTTGCCCAGGATGCGATCATCGAAGAGATCGACTGCGGTACGCTCGACGGTATCGTTATAACGCCGCTCATCGTGGACGGTGAGGTTGTTCAATCGCTTGGTGAGAGGATAATCGGAAGGGTCGTTCTTACGGATGTCGTCGATCCCTTTTCCGGAGAAGTGCTCGTCAAAGCAAATGAACTGATTACGGATGAGCTCGTAAAGAAGATAGAGGATGCAGGCGTGGAAAGTGTTGTCATACGATCGGTCCTTACCTGCAGGTCCAAGGGTGGCAGGGTTTGCGCCAAATGCTATGGTCAGGACCTTGCACGGGGTAAGCTGGTCGATATCGGCGAGGCAATCGGTGTTATAGCCGCTCAGTCGATCGGTGAGCCGGGTACTCAGCTTACCATGAGGACATTCCACGTCGGAGGTACTGCCAGCAGAAAGGTAGAGCAGAGTTCGCTTGAAGCGAAATATGACGGTATTGCCAAATTTACAGGGTTGAAAACGGTAAGAAAGGAAAACGGCAGTATCATAGTCATGAACAGGCATGGAGAAATAATCATAGCCGAGGACAGCGGACGAGAGAAAGAACGGTATAAGATTGTTTATGGAGCGAATCTGAATATAGAAGACGGCTCTAAAATAAAGGCCGGAGACGCACTTGCTTCATGGGATCCATATGCAAGTCCGATATTAACGGAGGCCGGGGGTATTGTGCGGTACGGTGATATAGAGGAAGGTGTTACGGTCGAAGAGACGTGGAATGAACAGACCGGTAGATCGACAAAGATGATCATTGAGTCAAAAGATCCGGACAAGAGACCGCATATTTCGATCGTCAATGAGAATGGCGTTACCGTAAAGATCCCGGGTACCAGCACGCCCGTATTTATATCCCTGCCGTTAAAAGCGGAGCTTGTCGTGAAAGACGGGGAAAAGGTAAAAGCGGGTGATATGCTCGCCAAGATACCGCGTGAAACTACAAAGACAAAGGACATAACCGGCGGTCTGCCGAGGGTTGTCGATCTTTTTGAAGCCCGTAAACCAAAGGAATCGGCCGTTATTTCCGAGATCGACGGGGTCGTGCATTTCAGCGACGATTTGAAGGGGAAAACCACGGTCATCGTAGCGCCCTCCATCGGTGAATCAACAACATACCATATCAGCAAGGGCAGGCATATCAATGTTCAGGACGGCGATCATGTAAAAGCAGGAGAGTCGCTGACCGATGGTCTGATAAACCCGCATGATATACTCCGCGTGCTCGGAGTAAAAGAACTGGCAAAATTCCTGGTGAACGAGATCCAGGAGGTTTACCGTTATCAGGGTGTCAAAATAAACGATAAGCATATAGAGGTTATCGTACGGCAGATGGTGCGGAGGATTAAAATAAACGAATCTGGAGATACCGTGTTCCTTCCGGGCGAGCACATAGAGAAATATACCTTTGAAGATGCGAACCAGAAGATCATAACGAAAGGCGGTAAGCCTGCTGTTGCAGAGCCAATGCTGATCGGCATCACAAAGGCGTCTTTAAGTACGGATAGTTTCCTCTCTGCTGCCTCGTTCCAGGATACGACCAAGGTATTGACCGAGTCCTCGATAATGGGCAAGGTTGATCATCTCAGAGGTCTGAAAGAGAACATTTTGATGGGAAGGCTTATACCAGCGGGTACGGGACACGAAGAATACGGCGATGTCAAGCTCGGTATAGAGCCGGTTTATGAGGAAACAAAAGTAGAGGTTAAAAACAACACGCAAAGCTGATATAGGGTGAGGCATTGAAATGTATTCCGCATTAAACGAAGCTTTCGGTGAACGGGAAATCAGCGACGTGTACCGATGTTCAGAGGTGGCATGAGTTATGCCACCTCTCAACGAAATTGTCGATCAATTAAATCTTATACGGCAGCAGGCAGAAAAAGAGTTATCGTTCATCGATACAACGGAAAAGCTGGAGGCGTTCAGGATAAAATACTTCGGCAGAACATCGGGTGCATTGACAGCGCTTTTCAAAACTCTTTCCGGGTTGTCACCTGAAGACAGGGCGGTTTTTGGTAAGGCTGCAAATCTTGCAAAAGAACAGCTGCATGATCTTTTAGAAAACAAAACCATAGAGCTCAAGAGTAAGACTGCTGCAGCACCGGCAGCCGGGATGGTTGACATAACGCTGCCCGGAAGATCCATGCCTCAAGGCCATGCCCATCCTATAAGCAGGGTATTGGCAGAGGTCGTATCCATATTTACAACCATGGGTTTCTCGATAGCCGAAGGCCCCGAGATAGAACTCGACTATTACAATTTCGAAGCTCTGAACATGCCGGAAGATCATCCCGCACGGGATATGCAGGATACGTTCTATCTCCCGGGAGGGTTCCTTTTAAGAACGCAAACATCTCCTGTGCAGATAAGGACGATGGAAAAGAGCAAGCCGCCGGTGAGTATCATAGCGCCGGGACGGGTTTTCCGTAGGGACTGGGACATTACCCACACACCCATGTTTCACCAGGTAGAGGGACTGCTCGTTGATAAAGGCGTAAGTATGACCCATCTCAAGGGTGTCCTGGAGGCCTTCTTAAAAGCGTTTTTCGGATCCGGTACAAAGATACGGTTCAGACCGAGCTATTTTCCGTTTACGGAACCAAGTACCGAGGTTGATATCGGAT
>JAKAHI010000180.1 GCA_021815065.1 bacterium
TAAAAATTCCGTTAAGATGAAAGCTTACAACGATCTTCTGAACAATTACAACAATACGCTTGAAAAAACAGTCCAGGAAAAAACCACAGAGCTCAAGGAAGCGCTCGAACACCTTCACCAATTGAACCAAACTCTGAGAAACGCTTATATAGATACAGTATTCAGGCTTACGAGGGCTGCAGAATACAAGGATGAGTTTACCGGCCAGCACCTGAAACGTATTAGTGCATACTCTTTGATGCTCGGTAACTACATGGGTCTGTCGAAATCAGACAGAGAAAACATCATCTATGCCAGTCCAATGCACGATATCGGTAAAATAGGCATTCCCGATCATATATTGCAAAAAAACAGCAGACTCACACAAGAAGAATTCGAAATAATAAAACAACATACGACGATAGGGGGAGCGCTTCTGAAAGATGCCGATTCGGATGTGTTGAAAATGGCGTATACAATAGCACTCACGCATCACGAAAGGTGGGACGGTGGTGGTTACCCCAGGGGACTGAAAGGTTCACAAATTCCATTGATCGGCAGGATTGTCATGCTTATCGATCAATATGATGCACTTCGCAGTAAAAGGCCGTATAAATCCCAATTCTCGCACAAACAGACCTACGACATCATAACAACGGGTGACGGCAGGACCATGCCGGAGCATTTCGATCCCGGGTTGCTTGAGGTATTCAAGAAATTGTCCGGCAAATTCGAAGAAATCTATGATTCTTTCAGAGAAGAAGATGCCAGCATAGCGTAAAACCGGCATTATAGCTTACTGCAAGCCCTGCCCTCTTTCTATTTGGAAATGCCCTTATGCTGGTTCGCTTCTTGCATCTTGTCGGCAGGCTTTGTCTCTTTCGTTACTTTATCGGTCATATCTTTTTTCGGTGACAATTCCTGCGCGCCTGTTTCTATACCATACGCCATGTAAATGTTCGTGTCCTTCGTCATATACTGCTCGAACATAGCTTTATTGTTGGCATGGAGATACGCTTCGGATGCCGATATTTTTTTGAGTTTTAAAAGGTCCAGCAATGCCTGATCCATGATCTGCATGCCGTCTTTTTTACCTATCTGTATCATGGATGGTATTTGAAAGGTCTTTGCCTCTCTGATGAGATTTGAAATTGCAGGCGTAACGACCATAATCTCCAATGCCGCAGCCCTGCCTTTTCCGTCAATTGTTTTTACAAGCTGCTGAGCGACAACGGCCTTCAGCGATTCTGAGAGCATTGTCCGTATTTGCTCCTGCTGGTCCCTTGGAAAGGCGTCAATAATTCTGTCCACAGTCTTTGCCGCACTCGATGTATGGAGGGTACCGAATACGAGATGGCCGGTTTCTGCGGCGGTTATTGCAAGGGATATTGTTTCGAGGTCCCTCATTTCCCCGACAAGAATAACGTCCGGATCTTCTCTCAAAGCTGAGCGAAGAGCGGATGCAAATGTATGACTATGCTCGCCGATCTGCCGCTGATTGATAAGACAGGAAGCGTTCTGATGTACAAATTCAATAGGGTCTTCAAGGGTCAAAATGTGTCCCGATGAATTCCTGTTTATAAAATCGATGAGTGCAGCGAGTGTCGTTGATTTGCCACTTCCGGTAGGCCCGGTAACGAGGACAAGCCCCCTTTCATAAAAACAAAAATTTTTCATCACATCCGGCATATTGAGGTCTTCGAGCCTCGGTATTATTGCAGGGATAAGCCTCATGACCGCGGCAAGCCCTTTTCGCTGATAAAATGCATTGACCCTGAATCGTGCAACATCCTTCACTTCATACGCAAAATCATATTCCTTGTCCTTGAGGAATTTATCCCTCTTGTCATTGTCCATGATTTCGAATAAAAGGCTCTCCATATCCGGTTGTGTAAGTTCCCTGACTTCCATTTTCTCAAGGTCACCATGTATGCGAAGTGTTGGAGGAGAACCGACGGCAAGATGAAGGTCTGAACCCTTTTTATCTCTTAATAATTTCAACAAGCCGTCTATTTTAGGCATGATATTATTCCAGAGCCTCAATGGTCAGTTTTTCTGTGATCTTGATGACGATCAATCCCTGCAAGTTACTGAGTTTCAATAATGAATTTATATGCTGTTCATTTATATCCCTGTTGGAGAACAACACTCCTATAGCATTATCTATCATGATATCTATAAAATATTTCCCTACCTCGGCATCCCGGTAAACGAGCCGAATGCTGACATTCTTCTTTGCTCTCTCATTGAAAGAAACGCAGAGTGCATTTTTGTATACCTCTGCATCAAACCCCGAACCTATCTCGTTGAATACCTTATTGATCTCTGTTTTTATCTGTGAGACATTGCCTTCACCGTGCTGTTCTGTGGCCGCAATACAGTTGTTGTTTTTGTATAAATCGTCAATCATGCGCAGTATTGCCTGCTCATCACCGATTGACACATTTATATGTTTGCCCGTTATCTGCTCAATGTATCCTATAACGGTTTGGTTTAACGGATCGGCTATGACAATATTTATTGCATCGGGCATCTGGCCAAGAATGATTACACAATGCTTTTTTGCAAAATCATACGGCAATAAGGCTACGCTGTCAGGATCGAAGATGCCTTTTTCTCTGAGGTCCGCTATATAGGGTATATTCAACTGATTTGATAGCGCCCAGTTTATGTCATCTTTTGTCAAAAACCCGAGCTTTACGACGGCATCTCCGAATTTTATTCCCTGTTCTTTTTGTAAGGTAAGTGCCTGTCTGACCTGTTCCTCATTCAACAGATCGATGTCTTTGAGCAATTCACCGAGCTTTTGTTTTTCTTTATGTATGAGCATAGACTACCTTTCCAGCCGTTCATGTATGGGTATGACCCGGGAAAGAAGACTATCCTGCCAATGCAATGGCGTCCCGCGTAGTTTCTTTAATCTTATACATGGCCCTGTCGGATAACCGTACAAGGTCAAGTGTATTATCCGTATCCTCAGGGAATGAAGCGATCCCGAAGCTTGCCGTAAGCTTAATGGAAAATCCCTCTTCTTTTAAAAACACATGATCGTTCAATGACTCTCTCATCCTTGCCGTTACCTTGTATGCACCTTTTTTGTCCGTTTCAGGAAGAAGGACCACAAACTCATCACCGCCATACCGTATGGGTATATCGGGTTTTCTCAATTCCAATCTTATTACCTCTGCAGTTTCTTTCAACACCTTGCTGCCGATAATATGACCGTATTTATCGTTCACAAGCTTGAAGTGATCCAGATCGAGAAATATCATCGCGAAATGCAACCCGTATCTTTTCGATCGTTCCATCTCACTCTCGAGCATTAAGTGCAGGTACCGTGAGTTATAAAGGGTCGTCAGGTCATCCTTAATGGTCAGTTCCTGTACCTTTTGAAGGTATTTTGCATTCTCTATGGCGATTGCGGCATAATCAGTCAAGGTCGTCAGTATGGTTAAATCGTTCTGATCGAAATCTTCGTCATTCAAATTATTGATAAGTTCGACAACACCGAGCACCCTACCCTTGCTCCTCAGCGGTACGCAGATAATCGAATGGGTCTCGAAATTCGTTACGTTATCAAACCGGGGGGCAAAACGCGGATCCTTCGCTACATCGGTAAGTAGCACAGACTCGCCGGTCATGGCAACCCATCCGGCAATGCCCTCTCCAATGGCAAGACGCATGTTCTTTAGTTTATCCGAATTCTCACCGACAGCAATCTCGAAAAACAATTCGTGTTTTTCTTCATCAAGGAGCAATAATGACCAGTTGGAAGGTTTTAATAATTCAGAGATCTTCTGCATGATGATTGACAGAACCTCTTTAATATCAAGAGTAGAGGTAAGCGTCTTACCAATCTGGTGCAATATCTCGATGCCCCGTTCATCCCTCTTTGTATTACCGGCGATACCCTCTTTTGTTGTTAAACCTTTTTGTTCATTACCCATCAATCTTTACCTGACTTTTTCCCGAATGAAGCATCCTTTCAACGGCCTTTAATCCTATTACGTCTTTCACAGACTCGCCTTCCGGAGACACAACATCAACAGCAAGCCATCCGCAGCCGCACTCTTTGTACCGTATCCGGTAACCGTCTACATGTTTGCTTCTGTATTTAATGGGTTTATTACATTTTTTACAAATATAACTCATC
>JAKAHI010000181.1 GCA_021815065.1 bacterium
CTTGCCGTACGGCGGTGTGAAGGAGTCAGGCATAGGCAGGGAAGGCCCGCGTTTTGCGATCGAAGAGATGACCGAGATCAAGCTCGTAGTATTTCATATCAACTGACATCAAGAATGAAACCTCATCCCTTCCTTCTCCTGAGAGGAGAAGGGGTTTACAGTCACCTTTTCAGATGAGTGGGGTTAATTAAGATACCACCTGGTTCCTGCCGTTTTTTTTCGCTAAATACAGTTTTTCATCCGCAAGTTTTATGAGCGATTCTGCGTCATTGATTTGACTGTTCTCGTTACTCGCAAGTCCGATGCTGATGGTAACCGTTATAGCATGGTTTTCGTAAACGGTTTTGTGCTCCATAACCATTTTCCGTATCCGTTCACTGATAATTTGTGCATCATGCAGGGAAGTTCTGTCGAATATGATCAGGAATTCCTCTCCGCCGAACCTGCCGTACTTATCTGCGGATCTGAGATAGGTGCAGAACACCGCGGCAATGTCTTTGAGTACCGCATCTCCGGCAATATGCCCGAAGGTATCGTTGATGCTTTTAAAATGATCGATATCCACCATTGCAACGGAAACCAGTTTCTTAACATGTCCCGATTGCGTTATTGCCGAGTCGAGAAACCTCGTGATAAAACCTTTATTGTACATACCGGTGAGGCTGTCTTTTTCAGCGTTGTCCATCATACGCTGAAAGAATATCGTGTCATGCTTCGACAGCGAAGCGACCTTGAGTTTGTATATGCCGATCGAAAATATATCGCCCTCCTGCAGGTCTGTTTCTGTTATTTTTTTCCCATTGACATAGGTCCCGTTGCTGCTGTTTAAGTCCTTTATGAAAATACCGTTTCGATTGTCGAATCGTATCTCCGCATGTTTGCGAGAAACCGTCGGGGAGTCCAGGCAGATATCCGCATCTTCCACTCTGCCTATGATGTTGTGTTGTTTCAGGAGATTGAAGATCTTTCCTATTTGATCGCCTTCAATAATAATGCAGGATTTCCATCTTTCATTTTTGAAATCATTTGAATTTATATTGATTAAAGCTGTTTTATCGTCTTTCATGTATTTTATTTGCCCTATTCTTTGTCTATACTAATATAAAGCGTCTAATTGTTCAACTGAATTGTTAATAAACTGTTCGTAAGTGCGTTGAAACACACGGCAGATGACCATTCCATGCCTGTTCTACACATTCTGCTGAAAAAATAGGCAGTGGATCTCATTGATATGATTTATTTATTGTTATTTTTAAAAAAGTGTTTTAATGAGATACGTTATTAAAGGGGTTTTGAAGATGATATCAAGTGCAGAACTGCTGAACATAGCCGTACGATCGGCGAAGATTGCTGGGACTATCATAAACAAAAGGATTGATACGTCTAAGCGTGTCACATACAAGGGAATAGTGGATCTGGTGACCGACGTAGATAAATTATGCGAGCAAAACATCATAAACACGATAACCCGGAGCTTTCCGGAACATTCCATACTTTCCGAGGAAATAGGAGGTATCGAAAAATCAAGCAATTACAAGTGGATTATCGATCCGCTCGATGGTACCACAAATTTTTTTCATTCTTATCCCTTCGTTTCGGTATCCATAGCTGTTGAATATAAAGGAAAAATCATCGTGGGCGTAGTATATGATCCGGTCAAAAAGGAATTGTTCCATGCCGTGAAAGGCAAGGGATCGTTTTTAAATAATAAAAAGCTTCACGTTTCAAGCGTAAAAGCCGTCGAGCAATCCCTCTTGTCGACAGGTTTTCCCTACGATTTGCGAACATCAACCGAGAACAATATAGAAAACTGGATAAAATTTATAAGGAAGGCCCAGGCGGTACGGCGTGATGGTTCTGCTGCTCTTGATCTTTGTTATGTGGCAGCCGGAAGGTTTGACGGCTTCTGGGAAATGAAGCTGAAGCCGTGGGATGTTGCTGCAGGTTTTCTTATCATACGGGAAGCAGGCGGTATGGTTACGGATTTTAAAGGCAATCCCTATTCCATATATACCAACCATATTGTAGCTTCGAATGCTCACCTGCACCGTCTGTTGCTTGGTGTGCTCAACAGTTAGACCGTAAATTGCATAACCCTTGAATGCTCGACATACTTGATTGTATACGTGGAATTAGTGTATAGGAATAGTGTATGTGCAGTAAGGAGGCGTAAAAGTGTTTAATGTTAATATAAGAATTAAAATCACCTTGTTGATAGCCGGACTATTATTTGTGCTCGAGGCTTCTCAGTTGATCATTGGCTGGTATAATCTTAAATCACAATTTACGGGCCTTATTACAGCGGAAACCGAGAGCCTGATACAACAGGAATCAAAAAGCATATCGTCCCGGATGTCCGGGCAGGCTTTTACCGGTGGCGCACTTACTGTATCGGGTTCTACGGTGTCCGGTATTATGCATCTCGTCGAAGGAATATCTTCCGTAGACGTATTTGCTCCTGACGGCACCATCATAGCCTCCTCTCAAGGGCTTTTGAACAACAGGACACTGCCGGATGAGATTCAGAATTATTTAAAATCGCCGAGATCAGGTATAACGATTGTCCCGGCCAACCGGTACCGGTATTTTATCAATCCGATCACAGATGCAAATGGCAATACGGTTGCTTATATTGCCATTACTTTGTCCAACCGGCAGGTGTCAGCCTTTATATTCGATGTGTATAACCAGAATATCTGGACTGCAGCACTGGCATACCTCGTTATCGTCTTCATAACCTATTTCGCCGGAGTTATTATCACAAAATCTGCGGGAAAATTGCTTTCTTATACCAAGATGGTGGGAAGCGGGGACCTTACCCACAGCGCACAGGTCTTTTCGTCAGATGAGTTTGGTATTCTGACCCATGCGTTTAACAATACGACAATCAAGCTCAAAGACGTTATTGTAAAGATACGGGATGTTACAAAGGAAGTTGTCGGTATTTCTGTCTCTTTGTCCGAGACTTATAACAATCTCGAAAAGGCTTCTTCGCGGGAAATATCCGGCCTCAAGACGGCTTTCAGTTCCATAAATTCGACGATAGCGGCTATAGAAAATATTGCCAATACCATGGAAGGTGTTGTTACGCAATATTCCGATCTTACGTCGGCACTGAATCAGTTTACAGGTTCTATAGGAGAAGTCGACAACTCGGCGGAGCGGTTGACCGTTTCCATAGGCGACATATCCATATCTATCGAGGAGATAGTCGGATCGATCAAGGAAGTGACAAACAACCTCGGGGAGCTTTCGAAATACATAGAAGAATCGAGTTCCTCGGTACATGAAATCCGTTCGTCGACAAAAGAGATAAGCGAGTATTCCATCAACAACTCAAAACTGGCAGAGGTTGTTGTCAATGAATCATTGGACGGGTTGAAATCCGCGGATGTTACCATTGCAGGTATAGGAAAGATCAAGCAAACGACCGATGAAATAGTGAATTCCATAAACCTTTTGGTAAAGAGTTCGAATCAGATAGTCGAGGTTCTGGACAGCATCAACCAGATTGCAGACAAGACCAACCTGCTTGCATTGAATGCTGCAATCATAGCCAATCAGGCGGGCGAGCATGGAAAGGGCTTTGTTGTCGTGGCGCAGGAGATCAATGACCTTGCCGAGCGAACGAGGATATCCACGACAGAGATCGACAGGATAGTAAAGAGCATTAATTCCGAGATGCAGAAGGCAAAACTTGCGGCCGACGACGGTATGAAAGCGGTTGAAGATGGTATTAATCTTACCCGTGCAACACACAAGAAGCTTTCCGTTATCAATGAGAGTACCAAAAATGCGCATTCGGTGACCATGTCGATAGAAAAAATGATACGGGAACAAACGATAACCATGAACACCATAGCAGAGGCGCAGGAAATGATATCAAAGGTCTCAAAACAGATACTGACGGCGATGAACGACCAGGTGAACGGTACCTCACAGATAAGCCATACCGTAGACGGTATAAAAGACCTGACGAATAAGCTGCACATAGCTACATCGGAACAGACAAAGAGCATACAGCTCATAGCAAAGAATGCCGATACGACCATGCATGTAATAACCAATGTAAATCAGACGCTCGGCATCCAGAAGCAGGAAAACAAAACAGCAGTGGATACTAGATCGGA
>JAKAHI010000182.1:0-2385 GCA_021815065.1 bacterium
ATCATCATGATGGCCGTCGTAAATCTCGTAAACGTAAAAAGTTTTGTCCACGCATGGCAGGCACAAAAGTATGATGGGGCTATAGCCATAATAACATTTGCGTTCACGCTTGTTTTTGCTCCAAGCCTCGATATTGGAATCATGGTCGGTGTTGCCCTGTCACTGGTCCTGTTCCTTATAAGGACCATGAACCCGGATATAGCCATGCTGTCTAAATATACGGATGGTACCTACAGGAATGCCGCGAGGTTTAATCTGGAACATTGCAGGCATATAGCGGTGATCCGGTTCAGCCGTTCCCTGTTTTTTTCAAACGTAAATTATCTTGAGGAGAAAATACTGAATGTCGTATCATCCATGCCGGAGCTCAAACACGTTTTGATTGTAGCAAACGCCATCAATGAACTCGATGCTTCCGGCGAGGAAACCCTTTCCTTGCTTGTAACAAGGCTGCGTGAGGCAGGCTATGATATTTCATTCAGCGGGTTTAATGATTCTATTTTAGATGTCCTCAGACGAACACATTTGTACGACAGGATCCGGGAGGATCACCTGTTCCGCAATGTAGCTTTTGCCATAGACAGCATCTATGCATCTTCCCACCAAAACTCCAATGAAAGGGATTGCCCGTTGATGAAGGTATGTTTCAAGGGTCTTGCGGTGTCCTCAGACGTAAAGCACAGGACCATAATTACCGAAGGACCGAAATAGAAAGCAACGCGCGAAGCACTGCCGGTGTGGACGTATTGCAAGGGGACATGAATTAAGTATATTGTATACAAAATATCTTGACACATTTAGTTGTATAATCTAATGTTACCTCAGATTTAATAAGAAGGGAGATTTAAGCCTTATGAATACAATAAGTTTTTTAGTCGGTCTGGTCCTACCATACTTTGCCCTAACCGTATTTATCGTCAGTATTCTCCTGAGAACTCACCGGTGGCTTACGACACCGCACCTTTTAAAATGGTCGTTATATCCCATGCCGCAGAACAGCCTGGGACAGATAGGTTTTATGCTCAAGGAAATACTGAGTTTCAAAAGTGTATTTCATAACAACCGCAAATTGTGGGCAGGCGGCTGGATCTTTCATATAGGAATGGCGCTCATTGCCTTCTGGTTTGTAACCTTCATTTTGGGGTTTCACTGGGGCACACTCCTGCGCATAGGTCTTGCGATACTCATCGTTATGCCGGCCTATATAATGCTGATAAGGACGCTGAACAGGGACATGCGGGCAATAAGCTCGCCGCTCGAGTATTTTAATCTTTTTATCTTCATAGCGATAGGGATACTCGGAATTTACATGATAACGTATGCCAAACCGGATCCGGAAATCGTACGGAACTATTTCAGCGGCATGCTTTCCCTGCACCCGGTTCCGCCCCCTGCTTCATCTGCCTTCCTGGGCATACTGGCAATAACCGAATTCTTTTTGATCTACTTCCCGAACAGCCGCATGCTGCACATGGTAAGCAAGTATTTTACATTTCATAAAGTTAGCTGGGAAAAGCACGAATTCTAACCCGAAAGGAGCTTAAAAATGCAACAACCTGCAAAAAATACGGATAGAGAAAACAAACAAACAAAACCGGCAGAGAGGCCGAAAACAACCGGAAAAACACAAAAGAGAAGCTATCCCTTCTTCGCAATAGAAAATCCCGTTGAAGAGAACAGGATCGATATTTTCGTACAAACTTTGGGAGCGGTATTAAAAGACGAGAAATACAAGCTGCTGTTGGACCTGTATTTAAATACCTGTGCAAGCTGTAATTCGTGTGCGGATCAGTGCCACCTGTATCAGACAACACACGAACAAAAAGACCTTCCCGCATACCGATCCAATTTGCTGAGGTCGGTTTACAAAAAATACTATACGACAAGCGGCAAATTGCTCGGCAGACTTGTTGGAGCGAAGGAGCTCCGGGAAGATGATATAGATGCTATGATCGAGAGCTTTTACCGGTGTACCATGTGCAGGAGGTGCGCTGAGGAATGTCCCATGGGTGTGGACAATGCCTTGCTCACCAGGATCGGCAGGTGCGTGCTTGGAGAGCTTCGTCTGGCACCAAAAAACTTTACCGCCAGTACATCCCAGCAACTGGAAGGTATCGGCAACACTTCGGCAATCCCCAGGGGGGCTTTTATCGATACCCTTGATTTTCTCGAGGACGAAATAAAAGACATGACCGGGCATGACGTGGAAATCCCGAGAGATAAAGCAGGGGCAGAGTATTTATTCATAGCCCCGGTCAGCGATTACATCGTCGAAGCCGATACGCTGATGGGAACGGCGATGGCTTTACACGCCGCAGGTGCGGACTGGACCATAGGGACAGAATACTACGATGCCATAAACTATGGACTGTTTTATTCCGACAA
>JAKAHI010000182.1:2485-4129 GCA_021815065.1 bacterium
TATACTGACATATATTATTTATTCTTATGCGGAAATTCGTTTACGGATAACAGGTAAACACGGGCAAAAGTGAGGCACGGCTTTATGAGCCGTGTCAAAAGGAAGAACGCATGCCGTAGAAGTGCAGCATGAGAGAAAGCATGTTTGCGTAAAACATGTAAATGCGGACCCATTGATGCAAAGGCATAAGAATAATAATCTACGCGGTGTACAATAAATGGGTATGACAACCATACCCATGGATGATGTACGATTTGAGATCAAAAAATTCAGTAATATACTCGACGCAAACAATACCGCTTTAGTCGAGATTGCCGGGTTACAACAGCAGCTTCAGGAAGGGAGACCTGTAAACTATCCGTTCATCGTAAAGAAAATTACCGGCATACTTATAGAAACATTTAAGATGGTCAGCGGCTTAAACGAGTTGTCCGGAAACAAATATTATCATTTGACGGATGTATATGAAAAGATCACCGCGCAGATAAAAAACAAACTCGGAGAGAACCAGCAATACCGGGACAAGAAGATACGAAACGAACTTGTTTTACCTTTTTCTGATATTGACAATACCTGCGTGGATACTGTGGGAGCAAAAATATCCTTTCTGTGCGACGTCAGGAACAAGACGGGAATCTCCGTCCCGGACGGCTTTGCCCTCACGGAAAATGCATACAATCTTATCATACAAAAGAACAATCTCTCCGAAAGAATCAACACCCTGCTGGCGGAGACGGACTTTGCAGATATGGAGGCACTCTACAGGGCAAGCAGTCGGATCCAGCTGCTCATTATAAGTTCAAAAATTCCGGATGAACTGAATAAGGAAATACGGGATGCGCTCAAGGTGCTGAAGGCGCACTCCTCCCCGGAGCTTCGCGTTTCGGTACGGAGTTCCGCCCTTTTTGAATCGAATTTCTACACCAGTTTTGCCGGTCAATACCGCTCTTTGTTAAACGTATCCGAAGAGGAAGTTCCGGGAGCATATCTTCGCGTCATAGCAAGCAAATATACGCCGGAAGCGATGGTTTATGCAATGATACACGGATATGAGATAAGCGAATTAAGCATGTGTGCCGGTGTCCAGCAGATGATAGACGCCGGGACATCGGGCATCATGTATACCCAATGGCAAGGGCATCAGCAGATCATGATTCAGTCCGTTTATGGACTCGGTCTCTATATTGTCAACGGTTCCCTGACACCGGACACCTACATGTATGACGGCGGGCTCAACAGAATCACGTCCGTCATTGCGGGCGATAAGCCTGTTATGCTGACCTGTGACCGGTACGGCACAAAAGAGCAGAAGGTTGGAGAACAGGACGTCATGAGGCCGAGTCTTGATAGCGGCCAGGTTGTAGATCTTGCGGCAATCGGTAAGAGACTCAGTACTACGTACAACATGCCGCTCGATATTGAATGGGCGATAGATGCCCGATCGAATATTTATATTCTGCAATGCAGGCATCTGCTCTCCCCGCATGAGTACGCCATAAAAAAGGAGGAACAATTCGGGTTCGACATCGAATGGGCTATTGACGAGCATGGCGAGCCGTATATCCTCGACTATGTTCAAAAGGACAAAAAAGGGACGAGGCTGAAAAAGGCTGTTTCTCCGCAGAGAATACCCAATAAGATCCT
>JAKAHI010000183.1 GCA_021815065.1 bacterium
ATCTGCCATAAGAGTATCTTCGTGTTTATACCGGTATACTCGCTCTCGAAAGCGGCGTATTTCTTTTTAATCTCTCTGAAATAATCCGCAATGTCGGCAAGTATTTCGAGCGATAAGCCCGTGTCATAATCGGTATCCTTCAAAGCGGCCACGATGGATTCTGTCGGTGCCTGGGACGTCCCCGACGCAAAGGGCGATATTGCAGTGTCGACGATATCTATGCCTGCCTCAATTGCTTTTAAAACGGACATAGTAGCAAACCCGGCGGTATCGTGGGTGTGAAAATGAAGCGGTACCTTTATTACCTCGTTCAATCTCCCGACAAGATCATAGGCTTCGTAAGGTTTGATCAGGCCTGCCATGTCTTTTATGCAGATGCTGTCCACGCCGAGATCTTCAAGGGCTTTCGCATAATCTAAAAAATACTCCGTCGTATGAACGGGGCTGGTGGTATAACTGAGCGCGCCTTCGACATACTTTCCGAACTGCTTCGCCGCTTTTATGGACGAACGAACGTTCCTTATATCATTGAGGGCATCGAAGATCCTGAATATATCGATGCCGTTCTCCGCGGATTTTTCTACGAATTTCCAAACGATATCGTCCGGGTAATGCTTATACCCGACAAGGTTCTGTCCCCTCAGCAGCATCTGGAGTTTTGTGTTCGGCAGCGCTTTCTTCAATTCTTTGAGTCTTTCCCATGGATCCTCCCTGAGGAAACGCATGGCGGTGTCGAATGTCGCGCCGCCCCACACCTCCATCGACCAGAAGCCCACCTTGTCCATTTTCTCGCAGATCGGAAGCATATCTTCTGTTTTCAGCCTTGTTGCTATATGTGACTGGTGTGCGTCTCTTAACGTTGTGTCCGTTATGTTTATTTTTTTGATCATCTTTACTCTCTGCTTTCTATTTTTAAATTATCACTCATTGTGAGAAAGAACTTTTTCTTTATAATCCTTCATGCATGGCAATGGCCGATGCAATTGCAATAACCATATCTGCAGGGTCAACCTTATTCGCGTATTCCATGAGTTCGGGGTGTTCATTGATAAACTCCGTATCGAAATATCCCTTTTTGAAATCCTCGCTGTTCACGATGGCTTGCAGGTAAGGAATGTTGGTTTTGATGCCCCGTATGACGAATTCGTCCAGAGCTCTCCGCATTCTGTTCACGGATTCCTCCCATGTCCCTCCCATGACCGTCAGCTTTAAGAGGAGCGGATCGTAATAGTCCGGTACTACATAGTCTTTATAAACCGCGCCATCTATCCTTACGCCGATACCGCCAGGGGAGTAATAAGCCGTAATCCTGCCTCCGTTCGGCAAAAATGCATTCCGGGGATCTTCGGCTATCAATCTGCACTCTATTGCATTGCCTTTTATCTTAACGTCCTTTTGTTTTATGCCAAGTTCGAGGCCTGCTGCTATCTCTATCTGTTTTTTTACGATGTCGATGCCCGTTACGGATTCTGTAACCGGATGCTCGACCTGAAGTCTTGTGTTCATCTCCATGAAATAATACCGCATGTTGCTGTCAACGATAAATTCAATCGTACCGGCATTGGTGTAGTGTACAAGCTTTGCTATTTTTATGGCAAGAGCGCCGAGCTCTTTCCTTTTCTTTTCACTTAACACGAGAGAAGGAGCTATTTCTATAACCTTCTGATGCCGTCTCTGTATGGAGCAATCGCGTTCACCGAGATGAATGACATTGCCGTGATGATCCGCAAGAACCTGAACCTCTATATGATGGGGCTTGATGACATATTTTTCGATGAAGATCTCGGGATTATCGAAGAATTTTGCAGCCTCTGATTTTGCAAGCCCATAGTATCTTTTGAGTTCGTTCTCGCTGTTTGCTATCCTCAAACCTCTGCCGCCGCCTCCCCCGGATGCCTTCAATATGACGGGAAAACCGATCTTCTTGCCCCATGTTATGGCATCTTTCTCATTTTCTACGGGTCCGTCACTGCCGAAAACCACGGGTATATTGTGCTCTTTCATGAATTCACGTGCTTTCAGCTTGTTGCCCATGAGTTCTATTGCGGAAGAGGAAGGCCCGATGAAAACTATACCTCTTTTCTCGCACAGTTCTGCCATTTTGGGGTTTTCCGATACAAATCCGTATCCCGGATGTATTGCATCCGCCCTTATCTTCTGGGCTATATCCACGATTCTATGAATATTGAGATAAGCCTCTATGGGACCGGGTGTGACCAGATACGCCTCGTCGGCCTTCTTGATGTAAAGCGCTGTTGAATCCTCTTCGGTGTAGATAACGGCACTCCTGATGCCCATTTCTTTACATGCCCGTATTATCCGGGTTGCTATCTCGCCTCTGTTTGCTATGAGAATTTTTTTAAACATGCCTCTGCTCCACTTCTTCTTATACCATAGTTCATTTCTTTTTAAATGCCTTTTCTTCGCCTCTGTAAAGGCGCTGTATGTTTTCCCTGTGGGTGAAAAATATAAATAAAGTCATAAAGCTGGCAAAGGTCATCATGATGAGGAATACGGGCTTATCGTGAAATAAAAAAAATGAAATAATAGGCATAGACAGGGCGGCGGACAGTGCTCCGACAGATGATACCCGGGTGAATAAGAAAAGAAGGAGCCAGACCAGGATTACGAGTATGGCGAACAGGGGGCTTAAGGCGAGGAGCATGCCGAGGGTTGTTGCAATACCTTTACCGCCTTTGAATCCGAGAAAGGGAGTGAAAACATGTCCTGCGACCGCACAAACTCCGCTGACGGTCATAAGGACATAAAGATCCGTCTGAGGCAGGGACGTAAAGTAGAGCTTTACAAACAGTACAGGTATAAACCCTTTGAGCGCATCGATGACCAGAACAAATGCACCCCATCCTTTGCCCATGGCCCGCGTAACGTTTGTTGCTCCGATATTGCCGCTGCCCACTAATTTTATGTTTATACCTTTGGCCTGAGCAACAAGGTAGCCTGTCGGCAGGGAACCCATGAAAAACGCGGTAATAAAAATGATGCTGGAGTATAAAATCATAAGAGTATCCTTTTTTATCCTATACGAAGTGACGGTCCGAGTAGTTCATAATCCTGTTGAACAGTCTTTGCGATAAGCGTTTTATATACCAATACGTCCATGCATCTCCTCCCACCGGAACAACGGCCCTGTCTTTTCTTACGGCATTCAAAATGGCTTTTGCCACTAATTCCGGCGGCTTGCCGTGGTTCTTGAAATAGGCAACGACATTCTCTTTGTTACTTCTGTTGCCGTCTTTGGTTTTCATCCTGCCGTCTGCAACGATGCGTGTATTTATCAAGCCGGGACATACCGTAGTAACGCCTATGCCGTACTTACGGACCTCTGGCCTCAATGCCTCTCCAAGCCCCGTAACCGCAAATTTTGCCGTAGAATATGTCCCCGTGGCGGGTGTTGCGGCAAGTCCGAGCACGCTGGATGTATTCACGATATGCCCGCTGCGTTGTTTTATCATGGAGGGAAGGAAGTAATGTACCCCGTAGATTACCCCCCAGAGATTTATGCCGAGGAGCCATTCCCAGTCTTCAAGCGGGGTGTCTTCTATCCTGCCGCCGACCGATACCCCTGCATTGTTGTGCAGGATATCGACCCTGCCCATTTCCCGGATCACAAACTCCGACAACTGACGTACCTGTTCTTTGTCGGAAACGTCCGTTGGCTTGATCAGCGCCTTTGCACCGAGGGACTGGATTTCACCCTGCACGGTCTTGAGACGCTGCTCATCCTTATCTGCAATCACGAGGACAGCACCCTCTTTTGCAAAAGCAAGTGCTGTTGCCCTGCCAATGCCGGAGCCGGCTCCTGTAATCACAACAACCTTATTTTTGAAATCTTTTATTCCGGGCATACTGCCTCCCTTTGTTTGCTTTATTTTGTCAGTGAATTTTAGAAATGTCAAAAAGAATCATGGCAATGTCATGTAAAATGAAAAACGATAAATCTTTCATATCCGGCACTGAAGTATTTCTCTCCCAATAGAACAACAGATAGCTCAACTCATGGATGTATTTTTTTTAAATTTGTAAGGATCTTACCCCCGGAGTTGCTATTCTGTTAATTATCTTATATATACTATTTTGATGTGGAATGCTGATTAAATGGAGGATTCT
>JAKAHI010000184.1 GCA_021815065.1 bacterium
CTCTATGGCTTTTGAGAGGGGTAGGATTGATATCTATACCTCCATGAGTTCTTTATTTTTTTTCTCGGCGAGTTCATCTATCTTCTTCATATGTTCATCGGTAATGGTCTGGACCTTCTTCTGCAAGGTTTTTGACTCGTCTTCGGTGAGCAGTTTATCTTTCTCCGACTTTTTTAAATCGTCAATGGCCACACGCCGGATGTTTCTTATCGATACCCTTGCCTCTTCCAGCATCTTTCCTATTACCTTGGTAAGGTCCTTCCTTCTTTCCTCCGTTAACGGTGGAATTGCTATCCGGACAACCTTACCGTCATTTATTGGAGTTAACCCGAGATCCGATGCAAGGATTGCCTTTTCGATCAAACCGATTGCCTTGATGTCCCACGGCTGTATGACTATCTGTCTCGCGTCCGGTGTCGATACCGAAGCCATCTGGCTGATCGGTGTCAGGGTGCCGTAGTAATCGACTTTTACGATGTCCAGTATCGAGACGGATGCCCTTCCTGTCCTGAGCTTGGAAAGTTCGTTTTTGAATGCTGCAATGGTTTTTTCCATCTTTTCTTTTGCACTGTGCAGTGTCTTTTCATCCATGGTTTTCACCTTCCTGTAATAAGCGTTCCTACCTTCTCACCGAGGACTATTCTTTTAATGTTGTCCTTTATGTTAATGTCAAAAACGATTATGGGAAAATTATTGTCCATGCTCAAGGATATGGCGGTTGAATCCATCACCTTCAACCCGCGTTTCAAAACATCTATATATTTCATCTGATCGAACTTTACGGCGGATTTGACGATGTTCGGGTCTGCATCATATACGCCGTCGACCTTTGTCGCTTTCATCAATATATCCGCTTTTATCTCTATTGCCCTGAGTGCCGCGGCTGTATCCGTCGTGAAATAGGGATTGCCGGTGCCCGCAGCAAAGATAACAACACGTCCTTTCTCAAGGTGCCGCATTGCTCTTCTGCGGATGTAGGGTTCTGCAACTTCATGCATCTCTATGGCCGTTTGTACCCTTGTAGGGACATTGTGATGTTCCAATACATCCTGGAGTGCTATGGCATTGATGATCGTCGAAAGCATACCCATATAATCCGCGGTTGCCCGGTCTATCCCGATTTCGTGCGATACACCGTCACCCCTTATGATGTTCCCGCCTCCTATTACCATGGCTACCTGGACCCCAAGGCCGGTGATCTCCTTAATCTGCTCTGCTATGCCTCTCAGCGTCTCGGACGCAAAGCCTGCACCCTTTTCACCGCCGAGGATTTCACCGCTCAGTTTCAACAATATTCTTTTATACTTAAGGTTATCCATTCTTTTTCAGGATTTTGCGGTCTCTCCGATCTGGAATCTGGCAAACCGTCTTATAATAATGTTTTCTCCGACCTTGGCTATCATGGATTTCAGCAGATCGCCTATCACGACATTCGGGTCTCTTATGTAGCTCTGCTCGAGCAGGCAGACTTCTTTGTAGAATTTTTCAAGCTTTCCCTGGACCATTTTCTCTATGACCGGGGCAGGTTTGCCTGATGTCTTCGATTGCTCGGCGTAGATCTCCTTCTCTTTTTCAATAATAGCGGCAGGAACCGATTCTCTGTCGACATACAGTGGGGTTGCCGCAGCTATCTGCATGGCTATATCTTTGGCGAATATTTTAAAATCCTGGGTTCTCGCGACAAAATCAGTCTCGCAGTTAATCTCAACCATCACGCCTATTTTGCTCCCCGCATGGATATAAGCCTCGATGACGCCTTCTATAGCAGTCCTTCCGATCTTCTTGGACGCTGATGCAATACCTTTCTTTCTCAGTATGTCAACGGCTTTATCGAAATTACCGCCCGCCTCATTCAGAGCGCTCTTGCACTCCATGATACCTGCACCAGTCTTTTCCCTTAACGTTTTAACCATTTCAGCAGTTACTTCTGCCATCTTCGTGTGCTCCTTCTCGTACTTTTTATTTACGGGAGAAAGTCATTCCGTGTTTGACACGGAATCCCGTCTCCTTCTTTCTGGAATTCGTGTTTTCTCCGAGGAACGAAAGAACGCGGCAATTCGTGTTCAAACTCCTCCGGTCTCACTGTTGCGGACTAAAATTCGTCCGGTACATCAAGCTGTTTTTCTTCTCCGGTTGCCTCTGCAGGCGTTTCCACTGCCTGGGGGGGCACTGCCGCTGCTTCTTGCTGTACATCCTCTGTCTTCGGCATTTTATCGCTCCGGATCTTTGCACCTTCAAGGCATGCATCAGCTATCTTGGAAGTGAGCAGCTTGATTGCCCTTATTGCATCATCGTTTGCGGGTATGGGATGTTCAATGACCTCGGGGTTGCAATTTGTGTCAACGATACCGACAATGGGAATGCCGAGCTTATTGGCCTCTTTCACTGCGATCCCCTCATGGTTTGTATCAACGACAAACATCATGTGCGGAAGTTTTTTCATATTCCTTACCCCGCCCAGGTACTTTATCAGTTTTTCTTTTTCCTTGGTAAGCTGCATTTGTTCTTTTTTGGTGAGCTTTTCGAACGTACCGTCGGTCTGCATTTTTTCGATCGTCTCAAGCCTTGACAGGTTACTCCTGATCGTTTTGAAGTTTGTCAGCATACCGCCGAGCCACCGGATGTTAACATAAAACATACCGGCACGCTCCGCTTCCTCTTTGATGGACTCCTGTGCCTGTTTCTTTGTCCCGACAAAAAGAATTGTCCCGCCCTCTCCAACCGTTTTTACGACAACTTCGTAGGCAGCTTTCAATGCCTCAAGCGTTTTCTGAAGATCGATTATGTAGATCTTGTTCCTTGCTTCAAAGATGTACGGCTTCATCTTTGGGTCCCACCTGTTTGTCTGGTGGCCGAAATGCACACCTGCTTCAAGCAGGTCTTTCATTGTTACATCAAACATGTTTTTCCTCCATGGTTTTTTTCTTCCACCCGCAGTCAACTCGGCAGCAAGACTCTTAAAAGCACCCTTGCGCCAATATGCGGGTGTGTTTTTTAGTTAGTCCAATTGTATTGCATACTTAATTATAATATTCAAGCAATATCTTCGGTTCATGCCGCCCCAGCATTCCCGTCCCGCCAACGGCGGGAGGGTCAAGGCGAACTATGCGATTAACATGTTCCATATCAACGAAGAATCCACGCTGTTTGCAGCGTGGATTCTTCAATTTCTCTTGCCGCATAGTATGCGTTATCATGACAGCGGTTTTTTCTTGCAAAGTAGCTTCCGTTGTGTAATTTATATAACATATATGGAATTTTACAGCGAGCAAAGGAAAACGAAACGGGTTGATACCAGGCTGAGGGTGAATTGCAGAAAAAGCGGTGTATTCTTTTCGGATTTTGCAAGGGATATCTGTATAGATGGTATAAAGGTGGAAACACCTGCACTGCTTGGTAAAAACATGGAGGTAGAGCTATCCTTTTATCTGCCCGATGAATCGGATCCTATTATTGTAAAGGGCAGGGTTGTCTGGTCGGGTGTGGAAGAACATACGAACTTTAATTCTGTCCTCGGCATAAAATTCGAAGACCTGAGCGAAACCCACCGAAGCATGCTTATAAACTTTATAGAAAACAGCCGCTCAGACGCGTAGAAGACGCTCCCCCATCCGCAGGTCCGTTTATATGGTGGTTTGCTGCATTTGGCGATTAAATCTTAGCTCAGTTCGATAGAGACAAGGTTACATAATGCGGATACCGAAATAAACAATGAAGATAACTTTTTTATTACCGACATATCCATGGAAACCTCTTGGCGGATTTAGGACCGTATACGAACACGCGAATAATCTTGTTGATTCCGGTCACGAGGTAGTTATCGTTCATACGCCGGTTAATCCAAAGCTGGAGCCGTCGGCCCCTGTTTATAATAAACTAAAAAGGAAAGCCGGTTATTTCCGCAATCTTTTATTGTACGGGAAAGTGCGGATGTTTCCGCCGGAAATTAAATGGCAGGCCATAGACACAAGAATTAAAATGCTCTATGTCCCGCATCCCACTTCTCGGTATATTCCCGATAGCGATGTCGTTTTTGCTACATTTTGGCCAACCGCTGAATATGTGGCGGGTTATCCTTCCGATAAGGGAAGAAAGTTTGAGTTCGTTCAAGATT
>JAKAHI010000185.1 GCA_021815065.1 bacterium
CACATCCGCTGCAAAGCTGAATGTCCTCGAATTGATACCGACGTCATCGCATGCCTTTTGCTTGTTCCTTACATACACGGCAGATGCCGGATCATCACCCACGAGGATGACCGCAAGCCCGGGTATTGCGTTATACTGAGCCTTCAACCGAGCAATCTGCTCTTTCACCTCGAGCTTCACCTGAAGCGCTACATTTTTTCCATCTATTATCTGTGCCATTGTATTTCCTGCAAATCCAGTATATCAATTAGAAATTAAGAGTTGTCAATATTTAAAGGGGTTCGGCCCCATGTCCTTGTTTAAAACCCCGGAATGGGTTATAGAGTTTAGATTAAATATTCAGATGAAAAACTGGCTTTTGAAAAATTGGCATATCGTTATACTTGCAAATGATGCCGTCGTCATATCGGTATCATGGTTTGCCGCATACGTTCTGCGATGGTTGTCGACACCCCTTTTCGGATACGCAATAAACCCTTTCCATATATATGCAGAATCCTACCCGGTCATGCTCGTTTTGTGGGTCGCCACAAACAGCGTGTTCGGCACGTATAAACCGGGCAAGCTCAAGAAAAATCTCGAGGAAATCCAGGCTGTCGTACGCGGGGTCGTGCTTGCAGCCCTTGTCGTCATGTCGGTTTCTTTCCTGTTCAAAGAGTATGACTTTGCACGGTCCGTACTGCTTATCTTTATCGGACTGACGTTCCTCCTGACCGGCATCACGCGGGCGGTCCTGTTCAGCATTCCCAACAGGCTGAGAAAATCGGGATACGGCACTATCCGGTGTATCATTGCCGGAGCCGGCACAACCGGCATACGAGCATTACAGAGGATCTCCGATCATCCCGAAAAGGGGTACGATGTTGTCGGTTTTCTCGACGATGACCCGGACAAATTAAAGATTAACATATCAAAAAGGCCAATCCTCGGCACAATCGACAATATACGCGAAACGGTGGAACGCTACGGTATCGAGGAGGTTTTTATAGCGATACCTTCCCTGTCCCACGGCCGTATCATGGAAGTGATCATGAAGTGCGAGGGCTTGCCTGTAGGCTTCAGGATAGCCTCGGACCTTTTCGGGGTTATCGCCCACAATGCGGATATAGAATTTATAGAGGACTTCCCGGTATTTGATCTCAAGGAAGAAAAAGAAAACCTGGCATACGCCTTTTTGAAAAGGTCCATGGATATACTCATTGCGGGTGTCCTCATCATCCTGCTTATCCCGTTCTGGATCATCGTACCGCTCCTGATCCGGCTGGACTCGAAGGGGGGTATATTTTTCGTTCATGAAAGGATCGGATTGAACGGCAAACCGTTCAGGATATACAAATTCAGGACAATGCATACCACAACTAACCCGTACGCTTATTCACCCGGCAAAGCGGATGATACCCGGATAACGAGGATCGGCAGGTTTTTACGGCAGACAAGCCTCGATGAACTGCCGAACCTCCTGAATGTACTGAAAGGTAATATGAGTATCGTAGGTCCAAGGCCTGAAATGCCGTTTATCGTCGAAAACTATGAGGAATGGCAAAAAAAGAGACTTACAGTCAAACCGGGTATAACCGGTCTGTGGCAAATTCTCGGCAGGAAGGACATCCCGTTGCAGGAAAACCTGGAGTACGATTTTTATTACATCAAGAACAGGTCCTTTCTTCTGGACATAATAATCGTTCTGAAAACGATCCCTGCCATTCTCTCGAGAAAGGGTGCATACTGATACCATGCCGGATACTATAAATGAGAAGTTGAACAGCGAACTGATGCCCCTGCTCAAGAGCATAACCAATACCAATAAAAACCTCGTCGTAAAGAATTACATCATAACGCTGCGTTCCCTTTTGAACGAGTTTCATAAATCAGGCCTTGGCGGTTATGATTTTGCGGTCATATTCAGCGACTATATCGATTTGCTCATGGAAAGGCTGTACGCGTTGTCGGGCACCAATCAGAACGCTGCATCCACCCTGGTTGCCATAGGCGGATACGGCAGGGATGAACTAAACGCTTACTCGGACATCGATCTCCTTTTTTTGTATCAGGACACGCTCTCGGAAGGTTTTCAGAACAGCATGCTGTATCCTCTGTGGGATACGAAACTCGAGATAGGCCATAGTTCAAGGACCGTAGACGAATGTATAGAAGACGCAAAAAGCGATTATACCTTTCTCACCTCATTGATGGACCAGAGGTTCATCGCAGGGAACTTCGGCCTGTTCGATTCCCTCCATACCCGGCTGTGCGGCCTGGTAAGGGGATCGCCGCAAATCTTTTTTCAGGAAAGGGAACAGGAACTTTATGCACGGCGCGCAAAATATTCGACACCGGTTTACACCCTTGAACCGAACATAAAGGAGGGACCCGGCGGGCTCAGGGACGTTCATACCATGCTCTGGCTCACAAGACTGTTTACGGATATTCCGGACATTACCGAATTCAAAAAATCGCCGTTTTTCGATTCCGATACGTATGAGCAATTTATTCACAACTACAATATACTGATGAGACTGAGAAACGAGATGCACTTTTTAAGTGGCAGCAAGAATGACCGGCTGACCCTCGAAGTACAAAAACATCTCTCGACGTTTTCGGGTTATGAAAACGAAGAAGATGTCCTGGGGGTAGAAAAGTTTTTAGGCAATTTTTACGAGACCACGCACCGGATAGCAGAGCTTGCGGACGATTATATCCGGTACCTCAAAGAAAGGTATATCCTCCCCGGGAGCACGGAAAATACGGAATTCATAGGCGAATACTATATGATAAACCATAAGCAGCTCATGCTGAAGACCGGGAGTACCGACATCTACGAGAGGAAACCCGAGGAATTGATACATACATTTCAAATACTCGTGGACCATGATGTAAAACCCGCGATTGCGCTCAAAAACACCATAAAAAAGGAGGCATTCCGGCTTCAGGAAGAGGAACGGATAGATGGGTTATTCCCGTCATTTATGTCCTTGTTTGAGAGCAAAAAATTAAGTAAAATATTGTTTCTGATGAATGATTATGGCATCCTCGGCATCATTATAAATGAATTCAAAGCAATAGCCAACAGGATACAGTACGACATGTATCATATTTATACCGTCGGCATACATTCCATAAAAACCGTGGAAGAGATTGAGAAGATTCGGGATGGGAACAACGACAAATTCCTCAAGTCGCTGTATGAGCAGGTAAAAAACAGAACCGTGCTTCTGCTTGCCGCGTTCCTGCACGATATCGGCAAGGGACACGGTAAAGACCACGCGAGAAAAGGCAGTGAAATGGCCTACAACATTGCAATCAGGCTCGGTGCTCCTGAGGCAGATGCCGAGCTTGCATCTTTTCTCGTCAGGAACCATCTGATACTTTCCGACACAGCCCAGCGAAGGGACATCAACGACGAGAAATTGATATACGAATTCTCCAAGCTTGTAAAAAGGCGGGAAAATCTCAAGATGCTGTACCTGCTTACCGTCGCAGACCTCCGCGCAGTATCATCAAACGTCTGGACAGAGTGGAAGGGGGCACTCATCAATGAACTCTATAAAAGGTCCGAAGAAGCGCTTGAGCAGGGTCTTGATATGGCAAGGCTCACAACGGAGAAGTATCATATCGCAAAGGAACAGGTAAAAACAGACTTGAAGGGTATTGCCGATAACAGTATTATCGATGAGTTCCTCGACGGGTTCAAGTCCCGGTACTTCACGACCTATTCACCGCAGGAGATACGGGGACACTTCGATCTGATAAACCAATTCAAGACGGACGGTATCCTTGCCGTAGCAGGAACCGTCAATCAGCAGCACGGGTACACGAAGATCAGCGTTTGCACTACGGACAGGCCCGGAATATTTTCTATAATAGCAGGGGTACTGTCGTCAACAGGGGCAAACATCATGGACGCGAATATCTCCGTGAGAAAAGACGGTATCATCATAGACGTTTTCCGTGTCGAGGATGTTGACAGACTCCATCCCTACCCTGAATACAAATTACAGAAATTCATCAACGACCTCAAGGAATGCCTGTCCGGAAAAATCACGGTTGAGTCCCTGCTGTCCGCACGGTTTAAGCCTTCTATACTGAAA
>JAKAHI010000186.1 GCA_021815065.1 bacterium
AGAAGTCGTCTTCTTTGGAATAGGTGTGTTGTACCTTTTTATCGTATATCTCAAAGGCAGTCTAAGCATTGTAGACGGCGTTGTCATGCTCCTGATATACCTTGTTTATCTGTTTTTTCTTACGAAGCTTCCCTCAAAGGAAAGAGAAGCACAATCCCAAATGGAATACATACCCGCAAAAATTGTCGGCATGAAAAGCGTTTACCGGACTTCAACGATAATTCTGCTGTTCATTATAGGAGGGGTTGGTCTGGTATTCGCCGTAGACCCGTTTATAGAGAGTATGAAGAGCGTTGCACTGACCGCCGGCATATCTGAGTTTATCTTCATTCAATGGGTGTCCCCGTTTTTATCGGAGTTCCCGGAAAAGCTGAGCGCCTTTTACTGGGCTAAAAAGAAAGAAGGTGCGACCATGGGACTCATGAACATAACGTCCTCCACCGTAAACCAGCTTACCCTGCTGCCCGCATTGCTCCCGTTCGTCTATTCTTATGCCCTGGGCGGTGCGACGGCTATCCATTTTGACGCCTACCAAAGATCGGAATTGCTCCTGACTTTTGCCCAGTGCAGTACAACAATGTTACTTTTGATTGACATGAAGTTCAATTTATATGAAGCAGGTGGTATGTTTATTGTATGGTGTATACAATTTTTTGTACCCTCAACGCGGGAGATGGTAACGTATGTGTTCTTTGGATGGACCTTTGTAGAGGTTACCCTGATACTGCTCAGGGTTAAGGGTATGGATATGGCAGGCAATTTTGTCAGTACTTACAAAAAATATATAAAAATTTAAAAGGAGGAAGTATGACACAGGAAGCACAAATATTAGCGTTCATCATTGTGGTCAGTCTCATATCACTGGGATATGCAGGCTGGCTGGCGAGTTGGGTCCTCAAAAAGGACATGGGGACACCAAAGATGCAGGAGATCAGCAATGCGATCAAGGAAGGTGCTGTCGCATTTTTAAACAGACAGTATAAAACGATCATTTCGCTTGCGATCATTACGGCTGTTATCATCTTTGGAATATACTATGGTGTACAGCATAATGCGGGTCTTGCATGGAAAACAGGTATAGCCTTTATATTCGGGTCTTTCTCATCAGCCCTCGCAGGATATGTGGGTATGCATATTGCAATCAGATCGAATGTGAGAACAGCAGCAGCATCAACCCGCAGCCTTGATGAGGCGTTGAAGGTATCGCTTCGCGGCGGCGCTGTTTCAGGTGTAACCATTGTTGCAATGAGTCTGCTCGGCATATCTATATTGTTCCTGCTGTACGGAGGACTTTCAAACCCGGAGCATGTACCCTATATGCTTGTTGGTTATGGGTTCGGTGCGAGCTTTGTTGCTCTGTTTGCACAGCTTGGCGGCGGTATTTATACGAAGGCCGCCGATGTCGGTGCAGACCTTGTCGGTAAGGTAGAGGCGGGCATCCCCGAGGATGATCCGAGAAACCCTGCTGTTATAGCAGACCTTGTCGGTGACAATGTCGGTGACTGTGCAGGAAGGGGTGCCGACCTGTTTGAATCAACCGCTGCCGAGAACATCGGAGCCATGATCCTCGGTATAGCGCTGTATCAGCATTTCGGATTAAAGGGTATTCTCTTCCCTCTGCTTGCAAGGGCGTTTGGTCTTATTGCAGCCATGTTTGGTGTGCTCGTTGTAAAAACAAAGGAAGACGGAGAACCGATGCAGGCACTCAATAAAGGCTATTACCTTACCAGTATACTTGCTGCAGCTGGGTTTTGGCTTGCAACAGACCTTCTGCTGAACAACAATATGTGGTTTTTCTATGCTGGGCTGGTAGGTATTGTAACAAGCATTCTGTTTGTTTTCATCACTCAGTATTACACAGAGTACAGGTACAGACCGGTTAAAGAGATTGCAGAGTCTGCAAAAACAGGACCTGCGACCGTTATTATTACCGGCTTTGCAGTTGCACTTGAGAATACCGTACTGCCGGCCATAGTAATAGGCGTTGCCTTGATTATGTCTTACTACTTTGGAATAAAAGGCAGCGAACTTGAATTTGCCAATAACCCGGCTGGCGGTGCTATAACCGGCGGCGGCTTTTTTGGTACTGCGATCGCGACCATGGGTATGCTTTCAACATCGGCGTATGTTCTGGCAATGGATACCTTCGGTCCGATAACGGATAATGCGGGCGGTATCATCGAGATGTCCGATCAGCCGGAAGCGATCAGGAAAAAGACAGACAAGCTCGATGCTGTTGGAAATACAACAAAGGCATTGACAAAAGGCTATGCAGTCGGCAGTGCGGCTCTTGCGGCATTCCTGCTCTTCAATGCATACCTGGACGATGTAGGCGAGTTGATGATGAAGTCAAAAGCTTTTGTGGGGCAGACCGCACAGCAGATTTATGAACTATCGCACACCATTAACCTTGCGGATGTACATGTATTTGTTGCCGGGTTACTTGGCGCAATGCTGGTATTCATATTCGCATCATTGGCGATAGCTGCTGTCGGGAAAGCGGCTTATTCGGTCATCAGCGATGTCAGGGCACAATTTAAGGAAAACCCCGGCATTATGAAAGGCACGTCAAAACCGGATTACGGCCGTACCGTCGATATCGTTACAAAAACTGCACTTAAGAAGATGGTACTTCCCGGTATCCTGCCTATACTTTCACCGATTGTCATAGGATTGATATTCAGGGAATTCGGCTTTGGTGCACAGGCTGTTGCAGGCTTCATTATGGTTGCAACCATTGTCGGTGTACTCTTTGCAATCGTGCTGAACAACGGCGGTGGTGCATGGGATAACGCAAAGAAGTACGTGGAAACCGGTGCATTGGGCGGCAAAGGTTCTGATGCACATAAGGCAGCGGTCGTTGGCGACACCGTCGGTGACCCGTTCAAGGACACAGCAGGTCCATCACTCCACGTTCTCATCAAATTGCTGGCAACGGTGACCCTTGTTATGGCACCTTTGTTCCTGTAGTATCAGGTAAGAGATTAGAAAATTGTGTAACGCCCTCCTGCTTTGGCAGGAGGGCGTTTTATTTTATCCCCCCAAAACAAGTGTTCGTGATTGTTTGATTGTAGGGGCAATTCATGAACCCGAAAAATGCGATTGTAAAATAAGGAGGTTTATGCAATGAGCGATAAGCCCGCGTCAGATAAAGGTATTCTTCGAAAATCCGATGAGGAAACCATACCGGGTAATGGCATATAAACATACAGAGGACTAAAATCTCGTTTCTATAAGGAAATGTATAGATATCAGGTGGATCGCGGGATTGAGCGAATAAGTAAACCTCCTTATTGCATTATTCGGGTTAATGCAACCGCACTCTTGCATTTTTATTGTTGAAGGTCTACACAATATTCCATGAACATTATATTTATGGGCAGTGCCGCGTTTAGCATACCCTCACTGGATGCCATCATAAAATCGTCCCATCATGTTGCCGGTGTCATTTCAAACCAGGAAAAACCGGCGGGCAGAGGTCTTAAAAACAGGGCTACGCCTGTTGTACAAATGGCTCTGCAGCACAATATAGATATATTGACCCCGGTTACGTTAAGGGACAATAGCGAAACAACCGCCTGGATACGGCGCCATGCACCGGATGCACTGGTTGTTGTTGCATACGGAAAATTTATACCACCGGATATTTTACATATACCTGCATACGGCTGTTTAAACCTGCACCCGTCGCTCCTGCCGAAGTACAGGGGTGCGGCACCCATCCAGAGGGCCATTATGAACGGCGAGGCAATAACGGGGGTCAGTGTAATGCTCCTCGATGAGGGCATGGACAGTGGACCTGTTTTGATGCAAAAAGAGGTAGGCATTGCACCGAACGATGATGCCATAACACTCGGTGAAAAGCTCTCGATATTCGGTGCGGACATGCTGTTAAAAACCCTCGACCTCCTCGAAAGAAAACAAATTGAGCCTGTTGCCCAACAACATGAGCTTGCGACATTAGCTCCCAAAATAAGCAAAGAAGAAGGCAGGCTGGACTTTACCAGACCGGCTGTGGAACTCCATAATCTGGTCAGGGCATTGATCGAATGGCCGGGTGCGTGGACATCCCACAATGGGGAAATTAT
>JAKAHI010000187.1 GCA_021815065.1 bacterium
CAAGATACGTGACAATCGTATCTGATTCCCAGCCCAATTTCCGGCCTTCGTTCAATGCCAGTACGAGAAACAATAATGCGGCAGCAAAGGTAATGCTTCCGATGTAATCCATTTTTTCTTTGATCTTTGTTCTCTTGTCCCTGGGTAATATATACAACGCTGCGAGTGTTCCAAGAATCCCGACCGGTACATTGACGTAAAAAATGGAACGCCATTTTGTACCGAAGAGGTTCAGATTTATAAGGAGTCCTCCGAGAAACGGGCCTATGGACATGGCAATCGCCTGCACAGCGCCCTGAATGCCGATGGCCTTCCCGAGCTCTTTTGACGGAAAACATTGAGTTATGATTGCGACCGAGTTCGCCTGCAGCAATCCGCCGCCGATTGCCTGGATCACCCGTGCAATAATCATAAATTCTATGTTCGGCGCCATGCCGCATAATGCAGAACCTATGGTAAAAATGACAAAACCAAGATTGTACATCCTGCTTCTTCCAAACATGTCTGCGAGCCTTCCGAAAAAAGGGAGAAAAATGGTAAGCGTAAGCATATACGCCATTGCTACCCATTCATCGAGGTGCAGGGATATATGGTAATATTTTTTTAATGTCGGTAAGGCAATGTTTTCGATGCTTACATCGAGTGCAGACATGGATGCTCCGATAAGGACGGTTGTCAGTATAAACCAGCGCCACTGCGGATGTGACGAAAAGAACGGATGAGGCCATTTAGATTCCAGAGTATTATCTTCCATAATTTATTCTGATTATCCTTTCTCAAAATTATCGAGGGTTACTCTTGATAATATATATTGTATACAATATACAATTACATTAAATCGGAACAGATATGGCGTCAAGGAATTTTACGCGCATTGGATCTGAACAATCTTGAATCTTTAATCTTGAATTTCTTTAAATATCCGCCCAGCTTTTGCCGTAGTTTATGGAAACCTTGAGCGGGACCAACAGTTTCATCGCTCCTTCCATTTCTCTTTTGATGACCTGGGCGAACATCTCTATCTGGCCATCGTTGACTTCGAAAACAAGCTCGTCGTGTATCTGGAGCAGCATCTTTGCATCGTAATTATTTTTTCTGAGACTATCATCGATCCTCAGCATTGCGACCTTGATAAGGTCTGCAGCACTCCCCTGCACCGGTGTATTGATAGCTATCCTCTGGTAAGCCGGGTTATCAAGAGTTCTGGGTATATACCTGCGTCTGCCGAGGATCGTACCGACATAACCTGTCTGGCGTACACCGTTCAGTATATCATCGATATATGCCCTCACACCCTTGTATTCGTTAAAATACGAATCTATGATGACCTGCGCCTGATCCGGCGATATGCCGAGCTGCTTTGAAAGTCCGTAAGCAGATATGCCGTACATAATACCGAAGTTTACGACCTTCGCCGTGTTCCTCATCCCGGGCGTAACATCCGGAACAGGAACCTGAAAGATGCCCGATGCCGTTGCCGTATGGATATCCTGATCATGCATAAACGCATCCATCAGCACCTCATCCGATGAAAGGTGTGCCATGATCCTGAGCTCTATCTGGGAATAATCGGCACTCACGATGGAGTTACCGGTATCGGCTATGAATGCCCTTCGTATCAGCCTGCCCTTCTCGTCCTTGACCGGTATGTTCTGAAGGTTCGGCTCACTGCTGGCAAGCCTGCCTGTTGCTGCTCCTGTCTGGATAAAATTCGTATGGATCCTTCCTGTTTGCGGATTGATGAATGCAGGGAGTGTATCGACAAAGCTGTTCTTCAGCTTCGCAATGCCTCTGTACTCGAGCAGGTTACCCACGAACGGGTGCTTATCACGCAGGCCTTCGAGCACTTCGCTGTCCGTGGAATATCCTGTTTTGGTTTTCCTTGCACCCGGTAATTTCAGTTCCTCAAACAGGATAGCGGCTATCTGCTTTGGTGAATCCGGATTAAACTCATGAGGCACGAAAGCCTGCATCTTTGACATCAGATCTTTCAACTGATGGTCGAACTGTTTCGACAGCCCGGACAGGTATGCCTGATCGACGCGTATGCCGGTATGCTCCATCCTTGCAAGAACCGCCGCCAACGGCATTTCTATCTTTTCATAGAGAGGTTCCAGCGCATCCTGTTTTAATCTTTCCCTGTAAACCGCCGCGAGCCTGCTTAAAAGCGCTGCAGCCTTTGTAACGTAAACAGCCATGGCCTTAGGTTTATCGAACATGTCGTTGTCCCTGTCGCCGTCCTTTGGAGATATGTCCGGGAGTTCCTCGCCCAGTTCTGAAAGGAAAAGGGATTCCATGGAATAGCTCTTTGACTCGGGATTGCAGAGATATGCAGCGAGCTCAACGGAAAACAGGGATGCCTTCATGTCTATGCCGTGATCTATGCAAAACCTATGGACGGCCTTTGCGTCATGGACAACGATCCTGCGGTCAAGCGACATCATCTGCTTCACGGCATCAACACCGGCGCTGCCAAAATAATAAGCCCTGTCTGCATAAACCCCCATCTCGTTGTCCCTGTACACGAGCGAGGCCTCTTTGGCATCTTTCACCACCTCTTTGATTTGATCGATGGAAACTGTCTCCTGATAATCGAACTTCACCTCCACCTTGCCGAGCTTGTCGATAAGCCTGCGGAACTCAAACTCCGAAAACAATTTTATAAGTCTTTCCCTGTGATCCGGCTGCAGGGAACCAAACAGGGACTCCGGCATTTTGAACGAATCAAGTGCGATGTCGACCGGCACATCATGTTTAAGCTGGACAAGCCCTCTGGTTACCCCGTTAAGATGCTCTTTTGCATCTATGAGAGCCGTCTTCACCCGCTTGTTTGCGATGTCTTCGATATGCATATAGATCCCGTCGATACTGCCGTATTTTCCAAGCAGGTCCATTGCTGTCTTCTTACCTATGCCCTGGACGCCCCTGATGTTGTCGATACTGTCTCCGGTCAACATCAGGAACTCGGTCATCTGCAATGGACTGACGCCGAACTTCTGCACAACATCCGCGGATGTTATCCATTGGTCCTTCATGGTGTCCAGCATGACCACGTCATCGCTCACGACGGACATAAGGTCTTTGTCGCTGCCAACGATGACAACGCCAAAGCCCATGGCCGTTGCACGGTCGGCCAGCGTTGCTATCACATCATCGGCCTCGTAGCCTTCTTTACCCAGGTGCTGTATACCCATGGTGTCCGTAATCTCGAAGATATAGGGAAACTGTACGGAAAGGTCATCAGGCGGCGCTCCCCGGTTTGCCTTATACTCTGCATCGATACTGTCCCTGAAGGTCGGCCCTTTTGAATCAAACGCGACAACGAAATAATCAGGCTTGTACTGCTCTATGGTTTTGATAAGCATGTTTACGTAACCGTACACAGCATTCGTGGGTATGCCCTTCTTACTGGTCAGGGGCGGAAGCGCATGGTATGCACGGAAGATATAGGTACTGCCGTCAACAATGAACAGCAGCGGGCGCTTTGTAAGGGGAATGTTCATAGTTCGATCAGGCTTGAGATGACATACGGTATACGCTCAAGCAGATCTGATGCGAGCACAGCGCTGTTCTTATGATAGGCATACACAATATCTCCCGCCATGCCATGCACATACACTCCTGCAACCGCCGCATCACGCGGACGCAGGCCCAGTGCTATGAAACCCGCAATAATGCCGGTCAGCACATCTCCCATACCACCGGTCGACATACCCGGATTACCGGTCGGGTTTATCCAGACGTTTCCTTCTTTATCCGCTATAACGGTTCGTGCGCCCTTGAGTACGAGCGTACACTTATACTGTTTTGCGAAATCTATGGAAAGGTTGACCCTGTTCTGATTTACCTCTTTCGGGTTCATATTGATAAGCCTGCCGAATTCGCCGGGATGCGGGGTCAGCACGATGTTCTCGTTGTTGAACTCAAGAAGCATATCCGGATTCTGCGCAATTATATTAATCGCGTCGGCATCTATCACAACGGGCAGTCTGCACCTCTTTAAAAATTCAAAGACAAATCCGGATGTCTGCTTTTCTGTTCCTATACCAGGTCCCAGTGCGACGACGTCCCCTGTCTGCAAAAGTT
>JAKAHI010000188.1 GCA_021815065.1 bacterium
ACGGTTGTCCGCCGAACGATTACGGAGAAAATACCTCGATAGTATACCGTCCGAAAGAGAGGTGTTTGACGAATGCACGCGCACGATCGTAACCGAGGTTGACGAGCTCAGGAGGCTTGTGGATGAATTTTATAGTTTCGCCCGCATGCCGGTAAGCCAGCCCAAGCAGAACTCCATAAATGAACTTTTATCGGAACTCTATTCGCTGTACAGTTCTGCCCACCGGAACATACGGTTTTCTCTCGACCGGGACGAGCGTGTGCCGCTGATAAAGTTCGACCGTTCACAGATCCGGAGGGTGCTTATCAACCTCGTCGAGAATGCCGTGTGGGCAGTGGATGGTACCGGTGAAATAACCCTGAAATCGATCTATGATGACAAGAACGGCGTCGTCCGGATCGAGGTCATCGATACCGGCAGCGGTATCGATGATTTGGACAAATCCAAAATTTTCGATCTATACTATTCGAAGAAAAAGGGAGGCTCCGGACTCGGCCTCGCAATCGTTCAGAGGATTATAACCGAGCATAACGGAAGGATAATGGTGGAGGACAACAAGCCGAGGGGGGCGAGGTTTATCGTGGAATTGTCTGCCGTCGAAGAAGGGGAACTTTTTAATGATAAGGGAGGTAAAACGGTCTCATGAGTAACAATACAGTGCTTGTCGTAGACGATGAAGACTATATCCGCTCGACCATAGCCGGCATATTGAACGACGAACATTATACGGTAAAGCTTGCCAAAGACGGGTTCGAGGCATTGACCGCTATGAAAAACTTCTATCCCCCGGTTGTTCTGCTCGATATATGGCTGCCGCAGATGGATGGGATTGAAGTCCTGAAAAGGATAAAGGAGCAGTATCCCGACACAATCGTGATCATGATATCCGGACACGGGACCATAGATACAGCAGTCAAAACCATCAAAATGGGAGCATATGATTTCATAGAAAAGCCGCTGTCGGCGGACAAGCTCCTCATCACCATAAGCAACGGTCTCAAGGTGTTCAACCTGCAGCAGGAGAACAAGCAATTAAAGGTTACGATAGAGAAAAAGTACGAGATCATCAGCGTATCGAGGGTCATGGAGGACTTGAAAAGGAAGATAGCCATCGTCGCTCCGTCGGACAGCTGGGTGATGATAACCGGTGAAAACGGTACCGGGAAAGAACTTGTCGCAAACGCCATACACCGGCTTAGCTCCCGTGCAAATATGCCCTTTATCGATGTGAACTGTGCCGCCATACCCGAAGAGCTTATGGAGAGCGAATTGTTCGGGCATGAGAAGGGCGCATTTACCGGTGCAGACCGCAGAAGGATTGGGAAGCTCGAGCTGGCGGACAGGGGAACGCTGTTCCTCGATGAGGTCGGAGACATGAGTGTTCGCATGCAGGCAAAGTTGCTGCGCACGCTTGAAGAAGGACGGTTTACGAGGATAGGAGGAAATAACCTCATCGATATAGATATCCGTGTTGTTGCCGCTACGAACAAGATAATAAAGGACGAGATACGGGACGGCAGGTTCCGGGAAGACCTTTATTACCGTTTGAATGTCATTCCTCTGCACATAGTGTCCCTGAGAGAAAGGAAGGAAGACATACCCGTTCTTACGGAGTATTTCCTGAATGAAAAAAATAAAATCAGCAGACAAAAAAAGAGAATAACACCCGCGGCTATGGGAGCGCTGAGCTCGTACGTATGGAAGGGTAATGTACGGGAACTGAAAAATCTCGTAGAGAGACTGTTTGTGCTCGTTGAAGGGGATGTTATCGACACAGAGGACCTGCCCAGAGAGATACGGACAAACTCAAAAAATGACGATGAACAGGCAGACGACGGCTTGCATTCTGCAAAAAGCGCTTTCGAGAAGGATTATATCATACGCATGCTCAAAGAGCACAGCTGGAATATAACAAAAACAGCGGCGAAGATCGGCATTTCAAGGGAGAACCTCTCGCGGAAGATGAAATTACTCGGTATAGAAAGGGAAGTTTGATGTTCTGGTATGTGAGCGGATATAGCCTCCTGAAGGGCGTGGAAAAACAGAAGACAAGTATCGCAAAGGCAAAGAAACGGGCGTATCGGGCCGGAGCAATCCTTGATGTTAACCTCAATAACGATCAGGGATACATACTGCTGTCGGGAGAAATACGGTGTGATTTCGCAACAAGGTCGAACCAATCACTCGGTTTGATTTCTTTACTGGGTGGTGAATGTTTTGGCGGATCAAGTTCGGGCATGGGTTCGCACGTGGTCCTGACGGCCATTCAGGATACCCATATCGTAGAATTGTCCGTCAATGAGATGAACGAGGTGGCGAAGTCATGCGACAGTGTGCAGCTCGGCTTTTACAAAGGAATATTGAGAAGAAAAGTCATCGTCACGATGAGCCCGGACAAGCTTATTTTTAAATCGCCGAGGTTACGTCTTGAGGAGGCATTGAAGCTTCTTGCCGCTAAAACAGGCGTGCATCATAAATCGTACCTGTCCATAAAGATAAGACCGACGTCGGGCAGGCTTGCCAGAATGGCAGGGCTCGGCAGGCTGCACACGATCCTTGCCCTTGCAGAACTCTACAACGATCACAAGCTCGTACCCGGCATCAAGGTCCTGGACCTGCCGCTGTAGAGGCCGGGCTATTGCCCGTCCGGTCTGTACATCCCTTCTATGATGCCCGCGTATTTTTCATTCACGACCTTTCTTTTGACCTTGAGGGTCGGGGTCAGCTCATCGGCATCCTGGGTAAAGTCCCTGTCGAGCAGTCTGAATTTTTTGATCGTCTCATACTGGGCAAGGTCGCTGTTGATCTTTGCTATAAATTCGGAAATCGCTTTACTTGTTTCCGGATGTTTCGAGATGCCCTCCAGGGTAGTGTCCTGCAGGCCCTTGTCTTTTGCAAATTTTTGTATGTTCTCGGCATTCAGCGTAAGGAGCGCGGTAAGGAACGGCCTCTTATCCCCGATAACGACTGCCTGGCTTATAAGAGGGTTTGACTTCAACATGCTTTCCAAATTAGAAGGAGAAATATTTTTGCCGCCGGATGTTATGATAAGATCCTTTTTACGGTCCGTTACCTTGAGATGTCCGTCTTTGTCCAGTTCCCCGATGTCGCCCGAGTAAAGCCATCCGTCCTTCAATGCCTCATCCGTAGCTTCCGGATTCTTGAAGTAGCCCATAAAGACATTGCCGCCTTTGACCAGTATTTCCCTGTCCGGTGCTATCTTTACCTCGACGCCGGGCACCGCAGGACCCGTGGTCTCGAATTTTATATGTCCGTGTTCGTGGATGGACGTAGGTCCCGTTACCTCGGTCTGTCCGTATACAACGCATAACGGAATGTTTATCGAATGAAAAAATCTCAGTATCTCAGGAGGTACCGGTGCCCCGCCCGCGATGAGAAGCCTGCCGCGGGAAAACCCCAGTTCGTGTTTCAATTTTGAATAAACAAGTTTGTCGGCTATCTTTCTTTTGAGATTTAAGATCGCCGGAGGCCTCGAACCCTGCGGCCCGCTCTCCATGAACCTTACCCATTGATTGCCCGTGGTAACCGCAAAATCTATGATCCGCTTCTTTATGCCGGTTGTCTGGGAAAAGGCGGCCTTTATGCCTGCATAAAACTTCTCCATGACCCTTGGTACCGCAAACATGACGTGGGGTTGTAAGACCCGTATGTCTGCGGCGAGCTTATCGATACTTTCGGGTATGCCGACGGTGCCGTCCGTGTAGATGGAGGAGTAGTAGATCCCTATACGCTCTGCTATGTGGGACAAGGGCAGATAGCTCATGTACGTGTCCGTATCGAAGTAATCGTTCGCCCGGGTAAGGGCATTGCACGTCCATACGATATTGCTGTGCGAGATCATCGCCCCCTTGGGCGGACCCGTTGTCCCGGAGGTGTACACAATGGTCGCGGTGTCGGATAGTTTTATTTCCTGCGTCCTTCTTTCTACGGTGCCGGATTGCTCCGGCCTTGCCTTCTCGCCGAGGCTCTCGAGTTCCGCAAAGCTTATGACCATGGGGTCGTCTATTGCGCCCGATTTATCCCATACGATGATCTTTTTTAAAGCGGGTAATTGAGCAC
>JAKAHI010000004.1 GCA_021815065.1 bacterium
TAAAAAACTTCGCCATTTTTATTTAGATTCAGAAAAATTGTTCTTTTTAACGGGTTCTGATATGTCATTCTTATGGACGCTCAACTTCCTGACAAATTATCCTGATTGAGCGGTTCGGAATTAACCGGAAATTATCAAGGAAAAGGGGATAAACTGATGATCAAAAGGAGGAGAATCATGAGAAACATGAAAACAATATCGGGTGTGTTCGCTGCGGCGGTTATGATGTTTTTTGCTTCTGTGAGCTACGCCGCCGGCCCTGGATCTTCCCTGGAGAAGTCGGTTGCTGTAGGTAAGGCGCTCTTCATTCATGGAACATTCGGCGGCAACGGCAGGACGTGTGAAACCTGTCATCCCGCGGGCGGCACCGTGCCGGGTAAAATGCCGGGGAACATTACAATCCCGAGCCTTTCAAATGCAGCTGCTATCTATCCGCGCTTCAATCCGAGGGTCAATAAAGTAATCACGCTGGAAGACCAGATCAGAAACTGCATCATCGGAGCGCTTCACGGCAAGCCGCCTGCGTACGGTAGTATCAGGATGAATGCTCTGGTCAGTTACATAACCTCGCTTTCCCGTGGCAAGCCCATGGAAATGGGCGGCAAGCCGCAGTGACACAGGATCGATTGGAATATACTGCACTGCATGGACCGGGGATAGTGTGCTGAAAAAACGTTCCGTTTGTTTATTGAAGGAGCTCCATGTCTTTTGAATTGCTTTTTTTTATCTCCATTGCAGCGGGTTTTGTAGGTGCCATGAGCGGTATGGGAGGCGGTGTTGTTCTGATCCCCGTTCTAACTTTGTTGGGCATGGACATCAAACACGCCATCGCCATTAGCATTGTCTCGGTCATTGCAACATCAAGCGGATCAGCATCTGCATATGTGCGTGATCACATTACCAATCTCAAGGTCGGCATGTTTCTTGAAATGTTTACGATCGTAGGAGCACTGGTCGGTGCGGCGATAACTGTGGTCTCGGCACAGGGGCCGCTCTTTTTTATTTTCGGACTTGTGCTGCTGGGTGCATGGACAGCCCTTTTCCTGCAGCGGCACCATGGCTGGACGCCGGTCGCGCATCAGGACAAGTTTTCGAAGTGGCTGCAACTCGAAGGGAAATACTACGATCAGGCCACGGGTCAGACCGTCGAGTACCGCGGGGCACGTGCCTACTTCGGCGGTCCGCTGATGTTTGGTGCCGGGTTTATAGCCGGACTCCTCGGCATCGGGGCAGGCGCACTCAAGGTGCTGATACACGATCTCGTGATGGGACTGCCGCCGAAGGTGTCCACCACGACGAGCAACCTGATCATCGGCGTTACCGCGCTTGCAGGTGCGAGTGTTTACCTCGCGGCAGGCTTGATTGATCCGGGACTCGCTGCACCGGTGATCCTCGGTATCCTCATCGGCGCATTTATAGCCACACGGCTGCTCGTCCGGCTTACGAACCAGAAGGTACGTCTTTTCTTCCTGGTTGTCCTGGCGATTTTAGGAGTTGAGATGATCCTGCGGGGATTAGGAGTCATATAATGATAGCACTTGAGGGAACAACGGCAAGACATGAACCGTCCGGAGGGAAGAGGGGAGGTTTTGATATGGAAGGCCTCGTTGGATACATTTTGTTGATCGGTGTGCTTCTGAGCATGACATTGATTGCCGCCGGCGTGATTTGGCACTGGCTGTCCACAGGCAGGCCCGGGATTGCCTATTCAATATCCGGCATGAATTTGTTCGATTTTATCCTTGCGGTAACGCGGCAGATATTCTCCGGTGCTTTTCGTCCGCGCCTCTTTGTCAATCTTGGGATAGCCGTGCTCATGCTTACACCATACGTGCGCGTATTCGCTTCGGTGCTCTACTTCGCCTTTGTGGAACGCAATCTCAAATACACGCTTTTCACCTCGTTTGTCTTCAGTGTTCTGAGTTACAGTCTCTTCTTGCGTTAGAGGGATAAACAAGGATGGTTCAGCCGGTACAAGACCACACCTTTATCTGACGCGGGATTGAGCGAATAAGTAAACTTCCTTATTGCATTTTACGGGTTAAGTCTTTCAATAGTGATGAAAATAGCGTCCCATAAACATAATCCTTACAAACTAAAATATACTTATTAAGAACAACCCATTCTCAATAATATGGAGGTGCCCCTGGATTTCCGTTGAAATGGGTGCCCCATATACGCCCCGGCAGCAATGATTTGACACCACGCGAATTCGATGTTAGCCTTTTTCATATATCAGAAATGGTCGTTTCAGCAATTTCCGGGTAAACCGTAAACCATGATAAGAACATTAATCGCCGAGGACGATGATAACCTGAGAAAGGTTCTCTCGAATGAACTTACAGAGGCCGGCTATTTCGTCACCGGAAAAAACAGCGGCGCGCAGGCATTTGACACCCTCGAGAAGGAAGAATACGATGTGTTGCTGCTCGACCTCTTTACGCCCGGTCCCGGAGGCATGGAAATCCTGAAAAAGATCAAGACCCTCGAGATACCGGTCGAGGTCATAGTCCTTACCGGTCATGGGACCGTTGCTACAGCCGTGGAAGCCATGAAGGTCGGTGCGTATGATTTCCTAACCAAGCCATTTAAGATAGATAAGCTGAAGGCAGTTATCGATAAGGCATATGAAAAGAAAAGCCTTCTCAGAGAGAACCTCCTTCTCAAAACACAGATAAGGAGACAGGCCGGGACGCCGGAGATAATAACAAACACCCCCCTTATGTTCGATATTCTTAAGACCGTACAGAAGGTTGCCGCATCAGACCTTCCCATCCTGGTGTACGGTGAAAGCGGTGTCGGCAAAGAGCTTATCGCCAACGCCATCCATTCTGTGTCCGCGGGTGCGGAAAGACCGTTCGTTCCGATCAATTGCGGGGCCATTCCCGAGCATATCCTGGAGAGCGAATTGTTCGGACATGAAAAGGGCGCATTTACCGGGGCACATGAGAGGAAACCGGGACTGCTGGAGATAGCGAACAACGGTACTGCATTCATCGACGAGGTCGGCGAACTGCTTCCGCGTCTCCAGGTCAAACTGCTCAGAGTCATTGAGACGAAGGTGTTCTACCGGGTCGGTGGTACGCGGGAGATCAAGGTCAACCTGAGGTTTATTTCCGCAACGAACAAGGATCTCAAGGCCGAGGTTGAACAAGGTACATTCAGGTCGGATTTTTATTACCGGATCAGCGCTTTGAGTGTCCACGTTCCTCCGTTACGGGAACGGAAGGAAGATATCCCTTTGCTGGTAGAGCACTTAATCGCGCATAATCCTTCGTTCAAGAACAGGCGTTTCGGCAAGGAGGCGTACCGCATTCTTGCCGAATATTCCTGGCCCGGGAATGTGCGGGAACTGCAGAACCTTGTTTACAGGGTTCTCCTGTTATCGGAACACGATGTCATCGAGCCTTCGGACCTTCCTCCGCACCTGACTTCGGGCCGGAGGACGCACACGGGGAAACTCAAAGATGTAGAACGTGAGTATATCCTCAAAGTCCTCAAAGAAGCGGGCGGGCAGAGAGGCCGGGCAGCGGAGATCCTCGGCCTCGATTCGAAGACGCTGTACAGGAAGCTCCAGAGCTACGGCGTAAAGGAATGAGTTGTGATTGGATCCGATCATGGGAAGACTAAATCAAACGACATCAGGGGGTGACCCGGTTCCAGAAAAGCTGCGAGGCATGAGCATCAGCCTGAAACTTACCATCTGGGTTGTGTCGGTTATATTGTTTCTCAGTCTCTCGGCTTCGTATCTTTACTACCGGTTCGAAATGAATGATGAGGCGGAAATACTCGATTTAATCGGCAGTACGACGAACCCGATCATCGAAGGGATAATTGATGATGCCATGCTGAGTGGCGATCATCGCAAGATTAACGGGATCCTGAATAATATCCGGAAGATTGAATCAATAACCAGGATATGGGTCCTCGACCGGGATGGGACCATCCGGGCTTCATCGGACAGGAATGACATCGGTATGAGACTGGCATCCTATGACCAGAGGTGCCAGAGGTGCCATGATCAAGCGAAGAGAGGGATCTTCCTTGAAGGAAGGAAGCTGTTTCGTACCGTACTTCCTGTTGCAAACAGGCCCCAGTGTTACGGGTGTCATGATCCAGTGGTTGCATACAACGGGGTCATACTCGCGGATTTTCCTCTCTCAAGACTGGAAACACATGTAAAGAGGGACATCAATCATGTACTTCTGATCTTTATCCCCTCACTTATGATGCTTGGTATTGTCATGTACCTGTTATCAAAACGGATGATCATCAAGAGGCTGAATAATATCAATACTCATTTTGACAGCCTCAAAGAGGGACATTACCACGTAAAGATTCCGGAGCAGGGGAGCGACGAAATAACTGATATCGAAAAGAATTTTAATAGGATGGCAGTGGCGATCGATACGAGGGACCGTGAAAGGGACGAATTGTTCAGGAAAGTCTCCCACGCCAAGACAGAGTGGCAGGAGACGTTCGACAGCATCACGGATATGATCTCCATCCATGACAAGGATTTCAACATCCTCAGGGCCAATAGGGCTTTTGCGGAAAGCTTCGGGCTCCATCCCAGGGATGTGATCCACAGGAAATGCTATGATGTCGTTCATGGGACCGATGCACCCGTGGTAAACTGTCCTCACCTGACGACCTGCACCGAAATGAGGCCTGTGTGGGAAGAGGTCATAGACCCGAAAACGAACAAGATACTCCGGGTGTCCACCTACCCGTATTATTCTCCGGAAAGGGAGTTTATCGGTTCGATCCACGTTGCCCGGGATATCACTTCGGAAAAGGAAAAGGAGAGACTGAGTATCATGAACGAGCGGCTCGCGTTCCTTGGTCAGCTGGCTTCCAGCATAGCCCATGAGGTGAACAATCCGCTTGCCTCCATTGCAATCTGTACGGAAAGCCTTTTATCCAGGGTAAAAAAAGGCCGGTTCGATACCGGGCTTTTTGAAAGCTATCTGAAGATCATGGAGGAAGAGGTCCGGAGGTCGAAAAGCATAACATCGAACATGCTCTCGTTTGTACGGAAGACGGTTTATGAAAAGAAGAATGTGGATATCAAACACATCCTCGAGCAATCCCTTGAAATAATCGGGTTTCAGGGCAGGCTGGAAGGTATCACGCTGGTAAAAAACTATGCCAAAAGCATGCCGTCCGTCCTTGCTTCGGAAGGTGAACTCAAGCAGGTCTTTCTTATCATTATCACGAACGCCCTCGATGCCATGACGACCAGAGGCACCCTTACCATAACAACAGGGATGGAAGGAGACAGGGCGTCCATCAGGATCGCGGACACGGGAGCAGGCATACCTTCCGATAATATCAAAAATATCTTTAAGCCGTTCTTCACGACGAAATCGGAAAAGGGCGGTATAGGGCTCGGGCTCTCCATAGTCCATAAAATAATCACAAACCATGACGGTACCATAGATGTTTTTTCGGAAGTCGGAAAAGGCTCGAGTTTCAAAATAACCCTGCCGGTTTAAATCCTCTTTCTTCTCCTTTAACCCCAAAAATGCAATTGGAAGTTTGCTCATGTTCCCCCTCAGTCGCAAGCCAATAGCTGAGACGCAGGTTCATCGCTTATTGCGCAAACCTCTCTGTTTTGCAAACACATTTTTCGGGTGAATAAACACAGAATGTTCTTATCGGGCAATATGTCCTCTTGTTAGGGCAATATGCCCGAAAAATTGCCCACTTTTTATAAATATTATTAAATCTCAATAAGTTAAAAAATGGCATCGTTCTTGCTTTATTTTCAGATAATCTAAAAAAAGGAGATAAAACGTATGTCTGTAGAAAGGGCTGAATATCTGGCGACCGGAGTGAATGAAATCGATGATCAGCACAAGGAGCTGTTCAGGATCATCAATGAACTGCTCTATGCCTGCAATCAGGGAAAGGGCAAGGAAGAAGTCAACAAGACCATACAATTTCTGGATTACTATATCATACAACATTTTGAAACGGAAGAAAAAGCCATGCAGAAGAGCGGTTACCAGGAGTATACCAGTCATAGGGCACAGCACGCGCAGTTCATAAAAAACCTTTCGGACCTAAAGAAGGAGATTGAACTGGAGGGAGTAGGGGTAAACATCGTTATAAAAACGAATCATCTGGTCGTTGATTGGCTCGTGAACCATATCCGCAAGACAGACATACAACTATGCGCGAATTTAAAAAAACGGAGGTCCGAACACGGTACCTTCATGATGTTAGAACAGAACCAGGGAGGGTAACATGGGGAAGAGTTTCCAACTCGTTGTTTTTCATATCGGAAAAGAACTGTACGGAGTGGGCATAGAGTCCGTGCAGGAGATTGTACGGGTCCCGGATGTAACGGAAGTTCCCGAAGCACCGGAGTTTCTTGAGGGCGTGATAAACCTGAGGGGTAGGGTGGTGCCCGTGATCGACCTCAGGAAGAGGCTGCGGCTGCCAGGGGAGAAGAAAACGAAATTGACCAGGGTGCTGGTGACGGATCCAAAATCGAATGCAGGTACCGGGAGTACTATCGGCCTGCTGGTTGATTCAGTCTCCGAAGTCCTGAAGATCCAGCCCGAAAATGTTGAAGAGCCGCCGGAAATGATCTCTGCGATCGGAGTAGAATACATAACCGGCGTGGCAAAGGTGGATGAGCGGCTGATCATTCTGATCAACCTCAAGAAGGTCCTGAGCATCGATGACATGAAGAGGATCGGCAGAACGGTGAGCAGGCTCACGGAGCCGCATGCCGCGTAAAGTACGATGATAATTTCTTTGTTGTAAAAAGGAGGATACTACAATGGATCTGAAGATTGGAACCAAACTGACGGCAGGCTTTCTGGGACTTGTGTTTCTGCTGATTGTCGTGAGCGTCGTGGGGTATATGAACATTGCGAGCATTTCCAAAGCTTCGAAGCAGATCGCAAAGGCTGCGGACATCAGGTCTCTGAGCCTGAGTATTGCCAGGGATTTCGTTCATGAGCAGGACGGGTTTACCGACTACTCGCTCACCAAACGGACCGACGGCAAGCAGGAGGTCTCAGAATTCGGAGAACGACTTGGGAAAGATGTCGTAAAACTCAAAGGCCTTATTACGGACAGGGATCAGCTCGATATACTTGATAAACTCGGCCAGACCCACGAGGAATTCCAGACGACCGGAGCTGCCATGTCGGCGTTGTACGTTCAGGGGAAGCATCAGGAAGGCAATGCGGCAATGACGAAATTCGACGCCACCGTTGGCCGGGTGGAGAAAGACATGACCGATCTTACGGACTATGCCAATAAAAATATAGAGGACGCCTTTGCTGCAGCGGCGAGTTCACAAAAAGCAGCTAACTCAATGATCTTCACGATAGCACTCCTTGCGGTCGTTTTCGGCCTGGCTCTGGGTATCCTGATATCCCGATCGATATCAAGACCTATCGTCGAGGTCTCCGGCATTGCAAAGAGGATTGCCAGCGGGGACATCAATCAGGAAGTGATGATCCGGCGGGGCGACGAGATAGGGACACTCGCAGACTCGTTCCGGGAGATGATCGCGTACCTGAAGGGAATGGCCGTTACCGCCGACAAGATCGCAGAGGGAGACCTCAGAAGTGAGGTCACGCCCAGATCCGAAAAAGACATCCTTGGCAGTGCTTTCAAAAAGATGATCCTCGGTCTGCGGGGCATCACCACGGACACGCGGAACGGGGCAGATCAGATGGCGTCAGCATCTTCCGAGATCGCTTCGACGTCTGAGCAGAGTGCGCGGAACAATGAGGCGGCAGCAACCGCTGTCGAGGAAACCACATCAACGATGCACGAGATGTCCGCGAACATCCAGAATGTGGCGAAGAACACGCAGGCGCAGGCTTCGTCCGTGACCGAGACCTCGGCGTCCATAGAGCAGTTGGTCAAATCGGTACAGCGGATCGCCGGCACCGGCCAGCAGCTCGTCGAGCTTTCCCAGAAGACCAAGAAAGTCGTCGAGATCGGGCTGGAGTCCGTGGATAAATCGATAAAGGGTACGGATGAGATCAACAGTGCCATAACTCGGGCTGCGGACACCATTTCAACCCTGGGATCGCGGGCGGATGACATCGGAAAGATCGTCGATGTTATTGACGATATCGCAGAGCAGACGAACCTCCTCGCCTTGAATGCCGCCATTGAAGCCGCTCGTGCGGGCGAGCAGGGACTGGGATTTGCGGTAGTTGCCGAAGAAGTCAGGAAACTCGCCGAGCGCTCCGCAAAGTCGACCAAAGAAATAGCAGAACTGATTTCGGGGATACAGAAGGAGACGCAGGAAGCCGTCAAACTCATGGAAAAATCGACCCAGATCGTCGGAAAAGGGGTCGAATTGAGCAGGCAGGTCGGAGACTCGCTCAAGGTCATCGAGGGCAGCGTGGTGGAGGTCGACCGGTACTCAAAGGAGATAGGCACGGCCACACAGGAGCAAAGCAGCGGCAGCACGCAGATAGCAAAGGCGGCCGAGAACCTCAGGGAAGTGACGCAGGAGATAGCCTCGGCAATGGAAGAACAGACATCGGCAGCCGAGCAGATTGTGAAGACCATGGAGAAGATGAGGGAGATGATCCACCAGAACGCTTCGGGCACGGTGGAGCTTGCGTCGTCGGCAGAACAGCTGCGGTCCCAGGCCGAGAAATTCCAGCAGATCGTGGGCAAGTTTGTTTTCGACGGCACCGAGAAGGCAGAGATCGGTTTCCGGAAGGAGAAGCGGGTTCCTGCAAAGTCGACCGACGGAAAAGTCGCACCCGATCATGGATTGGGAATGGTGTTGAACAGGGCAGCGGTGCAGGGAGTTAAACTCGACACCGGCAGGATCTCGCAGGCTCAGGAGTAATCGGCCCGATGCTTACGTACGAGGAATTCAGGCTTTTTAGCGAGCTCATCTACCAGGAGTCCGGAATCTACCTGAAAGAAAACAGGAAGGACTTTCTCGAGAGCAGGCTGGTAAAACGGATGCTCGCCACTGGAATAACGAGCCCGTACTGGTATTATAAGCTCGTTTCGGAGAAAAAGGAGTCGGAACTTCTTTTGCTGCTCGATCTCCTGACGGTAAACGAGACCTCCCTGTTCAGAAACAAGCCGCAGATAGACCTTTTCAGGAATGTCATTCTGCCGGATCTTACGGAGAGGAAACAAGCTGGTGGTGACAGGAACCTGAAGATCTGGTCCGCGGGATGTTCGACTGGTGAAGAGCCGTACACGATAGCAATGGAGGTCTGCGAGGCCGTTCCCGGCTGCAGCGGCTGGGATATCAGAATCTTTGCCTCGGACCTCAGCATGACGGCCCTTGAGATCGCGGTCAGGGGTGAATACACCGGAGTGAAGGTCCATGCCACGACGGAGGATTATTATATCGGCAGGTATTTTGAGAAAAACGGTGATGGGTACAGGGTGAAAGATGCGTTAAAAAAAATGATCGTTTTTGATTTTCACAACCTCAAGAACGACAACGGCCTCGGCGGTCTCGATGTCATATTCTGCAGGAATGTCATGATTTACTTCGACGAGCAGGAGCAGAGAAAGCTTGTCGCAAGGTTCTGGAACAGCCTGAACCCCGGGGGCTATCTCCTGCTCGGCCATGCAGAGAGTCTTCACGGCTGGGACACGGGGTTCCAGTTTATCTATGACAACAAGGGGACGGCATACCGTAAGGACGAGCGGCAGGAAGGCAATCATCATTTGCGTCAAAAGGAGATGAAATGAACATCCTTTGTGCCGATGACGACAAGAATTTCGGTATCGTCTTAAAACGGGAATTGGAGGAAGATGGTCACCGCGTAGACCTTGCGGGTGATGGTGTGGAGGCCGTTTTGAAATTTACCGATAAGAAATACGACTTTGTTCTCATCGATATCAGGATGCCAATGCTCGACGGCATCGGCGCTGTACGGGTGATCAAAGCCATGGACCCGGATGTGCCTGCGATTACCTATTCTGGGAGCGCCGGCAGTCGGGAGATATCAGAGTCCATGCAGGCCGGTGTTGTGCGGTGTCTGGTCAAGCCCTTCGAGCTTGCGCAGCTCAAGGAAGAGATCATGAGATATGCCGCGAGGCAACCATGACCAGGAACATGGAATACCTCGACGACAGGGAGTTTGAGGAACTAAAGAAGGTGTTTTATACCCAGGCGTACGAGATCATGGACGACCTTCAGGACTCAGTGCTGATGCTTGAGGCCGAGCCGGACAACGTAGATGCCCTGCAGGCTGTGAAACGGTATGTGCATACCCTGAAGGGTGATTCTAATTCTTTCGGATTGACCGCGGTAGGAACGCTCTGTCACCGGATTGAGGACATGCTACCGTCTCTTCTCGACGGTAAAGGACACGTGGAGCACGATGCGGTAGACTTGCTGTTAAATTCCCTCGACGCCGTGAACAAACTCCTGGAGGAGGGCGAACGGGGTGCAGAGAGCGGAGATATAAAACATATCATTGCGAAGATCGACAGCTTCCTGAATGGCCGGGGAAACCCAGTATCCGTTGCCGGGCCCTTAACACCGGAACATACCGAATACCAGCAGCTCCGGATACGGAATGCGCTGGAAGCGGGCATTCAGCTCTACGAGGCGGAGGCGGTCTTCCATCCCCTGTGCGGTGAGAGGAGCGTTGCCGCATTGATGGTCGTACAAAAGCTGAACGGCATGGGACAGTTAATCCGTTCGGTCCCGGATACGGAGGGTGGAGATATCGACAGGTCGGACAGGATAACTTTTTTCTTCAGTTCCGGTTATTCCGTAGAAGAATTAAGAAAAACACTCTTTATCCCCGGTATTACCCATGAGATCACCGTCAGTGTATGGAACGGTGCACCCGGTTTGCAGGACACCAGTCATGGACTGCATGGTACGGGTAACGCGGCGGAGGCGCCGGGAACGGCGCCGAAGAGCGCCGCGGCAAGCCAGCAAAACGATAAGAGCGAGATGCTGAGGGTCGAGGCGTCAAAAGTTGATAACCTTATGAACCTCGCCGGAGAGCTTATTATTGCACACTCGATGATAGAGCAAATAGCGAAAGATGCCGCGAGCGATACCGTGCGTACGGACATTGCGGCGCGTCTCTTTTCTGCACACGGATACATGGAGCGGACTGTCTCCGATATGCAGAAGGGGATCATGAAGATGCGCATGGTGCCGATCAACCATCTCTTCAGGCGGTTCCCCAAGGTGGTCAGGGAACTATCCGCGGAGAAAGGCAAACTGGTGCGGCTCGATATTTCCGGACGGGAAACTGAGCTTGACAAGGGCATTGTCGATTCACTGTGGGAGCCGCTCTCGCACATCATCAGAAACGCGATCGACCATGGGATGGAGACACCGTCGGACAGGAGGACTATCGGTAAACCCGAAGAAGGTGTTGTTGCCCTGAAGGCATTCCACGAAGCCGGCTACATCGTCATAGAAGCTTCCGATGACGGGAAAGGGATAGATACCGGGACCCTGAAGAAGAAGGCCGTGGAGAACGGTCTTCTGACAGAACAGGACATACAGGTCCTGCCGGATTCCGGTGCTCTCGATCTCATATTCCTGCCCGGACTCAGTACATCGGAGACGGTCAGCGAAACGTCTGGCCGGGGGATAGGTATGGACGTGGTGAAATCGACCCTGAAAGGAATGAAGGGCTCCGTAGAGGTAGAGTCGACCCCGGGCAGGGGAACGAAATTCACCCTTCGGCTGCCCCTGACCCTGGCCGTGATAAAAGCGCTCCTGATCGGTACCGGGGACAGGATTTATGCAGTTCCTGTTTCGGCGGTCACGGAGGTTGCACGGGTCATGCAGAGCGACCTTACCACCATAAACGGTAAGGACAGCCTCGTCCTCAGGGACAGGATAATTTCCATTATCCGTCTGCACGCGCTGTTCGGGTTTCCTGACGGCGGTGACCGGAAGAAGCAGTTTATTCTGATCGTGGGTATCGGAGATAAAAAAGTAGGTCTCATGGTCGAACGCCTGATCGGCCAGCAGGAGATCGTTATCAAGGCGGTACAGGACCAGTACGCCGGATCGGGGCTGATAACCGGCGCTTCAATACTCGGGGATGGGCGGGTTGTCCTTATCCTGGACGCCCCGGCTGTCGTTAGGAAGGCGGCTGAGGAAGAGAGCGCAAAATTCAGGGTACGGGACCGCACTACCATGATTGGGGATCGGGAAGATCGTGGTGTGGCGCGGAGAGGCATTCTGCCATGAAAAAGATTAGAGTCCTTGTGGTTGATGATTCGGCTCTCATGAGGAAGATGATTCCCTACATACTCGGTTCCGATCCTGAAATAGAGGTTGTGGGCACGGCCATGGACGGTCTCTTTGCCCTGAAAAAGATCGAGGTCCTGAAACCGGATGTGATCACCCTCGATATAAACATGCCGAGGATGGACGGCATCGACACGCTCAGGCATATCGTGGAGGATTTCGGGACACCGGCCATCATTCTCAGTTCTCTGACAAACAAGGACGCCGAATTGACGCTGCAGGCACTCGAGATAGGCGCCTTCGACTTTGTGACAAAACCGCAGGACGCGGTTTCCGTCCATATCCAGGAGATCGGCGTCGAACTTATAGAGAAGGTCAAGTCCGCTTTTGCAAACCCGCAGGCCAGGTTTAAGCTCAAAAAAGTCAGGCCCGCAACAGTCAAAAAGAAAACAGAGCCGCTTTTCCTAAGGAACCCGGCAGACAGGGTCCTGGCTATCGGCGTATCAACTGGTGGACCGAATGCCCTCAGTTATTTACTGCCCCAGATACCAGCGGATTTTCCAGCGGCGATACTAATCGTCCAGCATATGCCGCCGGGATTTACTAAAATGTTCGCCATGCGGTTGGATTCGACCTGCGCTATAGAAGTGAAAGAGGCGGCAGACGGGGACATTGTCCTCCCGGGTAGGGCATTGATTGCTCCGGGTGACTACCACCTGAAGGTGAAAAGAATGCCGCAGGGGACGATCGTTGTTCTGAGCAAGTCTCCGCCAGTGAGCTCCCACCGTCCTTCTGCAGACGTACTTTTCCGTTCGGTCGCTGCCGAATACGGGAGCAGTGCGACCGGCCTCATCATGAGCGGGATGGGGAGCGACGGTGCGGAGGGCATCGGGGAGATAATGGTACAGGGAGGGCTGACGGTTGCACAGGACGAGAGGACCTGCGTAGTGTTCGGCATGCCGAAGGCTGCGATAGAAATGAACCATATCGGAAAGGTCCTGTCTCTCGATTCTATGGCGGGCTTTTTAATCAGTCATTTTAAAATGGAGCAGGAGGCCTGTACGGACGCGTCTTGCGTACAGCGGCAGGCTTGACCAGGTCCCAATAGGAGGATAACTATGGAACAGAACTTTGCAGTACCTGCGAATGCGTTCAGGTGTCTCATCGCCGATGACTCCGCATTTGCACGGAGTAACATGGCAAAGACGATTTCAACGGCAGGGGGGAATGTTGTGGGAGAAGCGGCAAACGGCATAGAGGCGGTGGACCTCTATAGCAGGCTGAAGCCTGATCTCGTGCTCCTGGACATTACAATGCCACAACTCGATGGCGTTGAGACGCTCCGGAGGATCATGGAAAGCGATAAGGACGCAAAGGTGATTATCGTGAGTTCCCTGGGACATAAGGAGATGATATGGAAGGCGATATGCCTCGGTGCAAAGAGTTTTATTACCAAGCCCTATAAGCCTGGTTATGTGGCGATGATGGTCAGGTCTATCCTCGATATGAAGGGCGGAGGTGCCCAATGAGGTTCGAATACATAGATCCCTTTGTCAATTCTACGATAGATGTTCTCCACAGCTTCATCCCGTCGGACATCACCCGCGGTGCCCTTTCCCTGCGGAGCGGATACGAGATGCAGTACGATATCGCGGTCGGGATAAACCTGAGCGGTGATTCCGAGGGGAGCGTTTTCCTGAACATGACAACCGAGACCGCCGTCAAACTATGCAACCTGATGAACGGGGTAGAGCTTGACGATCTTACGTCTCTCGGGCTGGATTCGATATCCGAGCTTGCGAATATGATCACCGGCAATGCCACCAGCGTCCTCAATGATATGGGATTCGGCCTGGAGGTCCATCCGCCGCTGGTTGCCGCAAACGGCGGCGAAGCGGCAAGGACATTCGAAGTGGAGATATTCCAGATACCGCTCTTCACGGAGTGTGGTGAAATCAAGGTCAACATTGCCCTGAAGACAAACTGACGGAGGACAAATCTATGGACGATATGGTTTTTAAAAGGGTACTCGTAGTAGATGATTCGACAACGATGCGCATGTTTCTCTCTTTTACGCTGAAGAAAGTCCTGCATGGTATTGCGGTGACGGAGGCCGTCCACGGTGCCGATGCTTTGGAAAAACTCAAGCGCAATGATTTTGACCTTGTGCTCTCGGACATGTCCATGCCCGTGATGGACGGCGCTCAGCTAATCGGTGAGATACGGGGTCCGCTGCAGATAAAGGTTCCTATTATCGTCATCACGACAAAGGGAGAGGAAGCCGACAGGGACAGAGGGCTCTCAATGGGGGCTAACGGGTATATAACAAAACCTGTTCAGTTCCAGGAGTTAAAAGAGGCGGTCCTGAGGTGTCTGCGAATCGGCACGGTCATACCGGTATAGAGTAGAGCCGGCAGTTGAAAGGGGAGAAGATGAAGAGGTCCGAATTGGTGGTAGCATTACTGGTATGTATATCCGGTTTAGCGTTCCTGACAGCCGGGTATCGTGTCGTGCCAGTACAGGCGTCCTGGTTCTACACCACGGTCCCGGGAACAACAATGGCTGATGAAAACAGCGGCTCCATGGACATACCTGCGGAAAAGCAGGGTCAGGAAAACAGACAAGACGTCTTGCCCGATGATTCATGCGCGGGTCCAACTGCGCTGTTGAGCGTGCTCGACCGTCCCACGATGAGTGATAGCGTGTGTTCCGCAAAAAAGAACCAAGTCATTGCAGAGCTTGGCTACGTTTATCAAATCGAGACAGGAAATAATGCCGGCACTCTTCAAACCCTGCCCCAGCCCGAGATACGCTATGGTACCGGTGGTAATATCGAGTTAAAGCTCTTCCCTCCCAACTACGTGCTCCAGACAACACGCACGGCAGGCACTACGAGAAGAATAGATGGTGCCAGTGACGCGGGAATAGGGGTCAAGTATGAATTCGGATACGGGGAGAAATGGGGTTTTGCCGTCGACTCTGCCGTGACATTTGCATCGGGCAGAAAGGATTTCAGTGCAAACGCCACCGGAGCCATTTTGAACGGCATATTCGCATACAACGTTAACGAGGATATAGGGGTTAGTTTGCAGATCGGATTGTTTCATTTGTTCAGCCAGGTTGATTCCGCGCAGGAGACATCGATCAACCCAATTCTTGTCGTGACGGATCAATTGAATGAAATAACAGACAAAGTACAGCTCTACGCAGAGTGTTATAATTCCATAGATCTTTTGCACGGCACGGGCATAATGTCTTCTATCGATGCTGGTGTTCAGTATCTTTTATATCAAAACATCGAGATCGATCTTGAGGCAGGGCATAACCTGACCGACCTTTCCTCTAACAACATCATGTATGTCGGCTTCGGCACAGGGCTGGAATTTTAAAACAGGTGACGGCCGTACCACACGAATGGGAACTTGGGGTCTGCCCTTGACATTGTGCTGTGCTACCAATTGAGCTGTCCCGGCGTTATATGATTATTGTCTCAAAAAGCCCCTTTCTGCTATTCACCTGCATTTCACAGAGGTCGTGGTTTATTTTACGTAGATGCCCCATTCTTCTGGCAGTGCCGTATACGCCGTCATATCCGTCGTCGGGGTGAACATGTCATACATGGGCAGCGCCGTAGCATCGAACTCTGTCATCGGCGGGACTGTTTTATTCGTCGATGCGCTGAGCATGAGTTCTATGGTCCTCAGAGCGGCCGGGAACCCGTAGTGCGCAAACGAGATGTAGCCGTGCTTTGCATACGGGCTGATAACGATGATAAACGACCGTTCCTGATCGATATGATCGATCCCCGGCTGCGGGTCGTCTTCATCGATGAATATCGCCGTCGATCCCCAGTATTTGCTGTTCGAGATCGCCTGCACGACCATGGCTGTGGCGTAATCGTTCTCGGAGTAGGCTGCCGGAGGCGTGGTCGGTTCATAGCCGTCATCTCCCATGGACATGAATACAAAATTCGGGAAGCTGTTGTTCTGCACCATCGAATCAAAGAGAGAAATAAAATAATTTGCTTTTGCCACATCGCTGAAAAAGCTGCCGTAGGTCGGATCGAACGCAGGCGGTATGTCCAAAGGATCACTTCCGCCGTTGTACAGGTCCGGCATGTCCTGTCCAAAAGAAGAGAAGGTCAGGCCTGCCTTGTTCAGGGCATCAAAGATCGTTCCGCTCGGGACCGATGCGACGGGATTACCCGAGTCCAGCCCCCTGTTAAACCCTCCGTAGCCGGTATTGATCGCCCATATCCTCTGGAGATAGTCGCTGATCATTCCCTGGAACGACATGGGATGTCCTGCTATAGAAGGTACGATGTCGAGATAAAAGTTCGTATCGAGTGCAAACTGATTTGCCAGTGCATGCGTGTTGGGTGTGGTGAATCCTACCCCGTAGCTTTGGCATCCGTATGACAATGGTAATGAAGTGAATGCGTCAAAACTACCGGCTGCAAAATACGGGCAAGGTATGGGCTGTCCGCCTGCCTGAGTGCCGAGGTCTCCGAATTCCATATCAAACGTCTTGTTTTCCCTGAGGATGTAGACAACATGCTGTATGTGTGACCACGCACTTAAAATATCGGCAGGGACAGCAGGATGTGCAGGCTGGACAAAGTCATTGGCAAGCACCTGCTTTGTGTATGCTGCAAGCTGTCCGGCTGACGGCTGGGGGATGTCCGATACAGACCCGAATACAAACCAGACATATTTTGACATATCAAACACCTCGCTCGCAGTCGCCGGTGCAAACGGTCCGTGTTCTATCCCATACATGTTTGAAACAAAGATATGATTGTTCGCAGTATCGAATGCCACGCCGGACGGATAGGAAGCCGTCGGTATTCTTCCGATGACCTGGTCAGTAGCAGTATCAATGACGGCGATTGCATTATCGGCACCCATGGACACATACAGGTATTTACCGTCTCCCGATAGCGCAAGGTTGTTCGGTAGTCCACCCATGGTGGGTTCGCTGATGAACATGGCAAGGGATATGGTGCCGGCCACCGTGTTGTTTGTCGTGTCGATGACACTGACCGTGTCGCTGAGCGTATTTGCGACGTACATCTTACTGCCGTCCAATGACGGGATAATTGCTGCAGAACCTACCTGATCCAACGGTATGGTCGTTATGGTAGCAGGGGTGCCTGAAATCGAAAACACCGTAACATTTCCGGCGCCGGTGCTGGATTGCCGGTTG
>JAKAHI010000189.1 GCA_021815065.1 bacterium
GATCTCATCTTGTTTTACATAGGCAGGGGATGGGCAAAGGGTGTAAAGGGACACAACATTATCAGGCGTTTTATAGGCGACGCCGGACTTCAGAAGGTCGAGCATGTTTACGGCAAACACGGGAACAAGGCCATATTCATAGCCCGTTTCGTCAGCGGGTTGAGACTGGCCGTTTTTCTCTCTGCAGGCATCATGGGTACAAAGCGCAGAACGTTCATAATCACGGATGCAATTGCCGGTCTGCTGGACATACCCATCTGGATCGGTGCGGGTTATTTCATGGGGAGCGATATCGACCGCGTATTGAGATACGCAAAAGACTTCGAATACCTGTTCATCATCGCCCTCCCGTTTGTGATAGCAATCATCGTCATCCTGTACCTCCACTCCAAATGGAAGGCCCCGTTCGAATAGATCAACCAATCTCGATTGCCTTGAGTCTTTTTAATGCCTCGATCAGCTCGGGAAGCGGCAGCCCTACCACATTCGTATACGAGCCATGAATCTTTTTAATAAAAACTCCTCCGATGCCCTGGATGCCGTAAGCGCCGGCCTTATCCATCGGCTCACCCGTTTTTATGTACCACCGGATGTCCCTATCCGGCATCCTGAGCATGGTAACCTCCGTAGTCACTGAAAACGTTACCCGCACATGTTCCGGTATCTTCAAAATACAAACACCGGTTACGACCCTATGTGTTTTACCGCTCAGAAGCCCCAGGATCTTTTCCGCATCCTTCCTGCCTGACGGCTTTCCTATAATCCTGTTGCCCATGACGACAATCGTATCGGCAGCTATTATGAGGGCGCGTCCCTTTTCCCTTCGTCCCACATCATCCGCCTTCATACGTGCAAGAGAGACCGCATGTGCGCCCGGCTGTCCATGCACACAGGTTGATAACGGCTGCATCGTTTCTTCTACAAGAGATTCTCTCGACGTAAATTTCAGGCCAATTCCCTGCAGCAAGGTCATTCGCCTCGAAGAGGCCGACGCGAGTATAATCTTTATCGTATTTTTTATCATTTGCACAAACCCGTATCTATGCTATAGCATTGAGGTATGAAAATTGTAAGAAAAAATATAAAGGGTTTTAAAAAGCAAGGTACATTGTTTGTACATCCGGATGGATATGGTTTTGTCAGCACCGATATGCCAAAGGACGTGTTTATACCGCCAAAATATCTCAACGGCGCGATACACAGCGATACAGTCATGATCAGCGTCAGCACGCATGACGGGAAATTGTATGAAGGAAAGGTGCTGAAGATAGTACAGCGGAACATGAAATACGTCGTTGGAATCGTAGAAAGGGAACACGGCCAGCTTTTCTGTTCACCGCTCGACAAGCACATCACGTTTGTTTTGCCGTTTGAAAAAGGCACACGGGGCTTGAACGAGGGAGAGGTCGTGCAATGTGAACTGATAAACGATGACAGGGGCAACCGCAAGGCGAGACTGTTTCAAAGGCTCGGCAGCGACAACACCCCTGACATAGACCTCAAGCTTGTCATAGCAAAACATAACCTGATTTCGGCGTTCAGCGCAAACGCGTCCCAGCATGCCGCATCCCTGAAGTACAACCTCAGCAACGCGGAGCGCTCTGCACGGCATGATCTGACCGCTCTGCCTATCGTTACCATCGACGGAGACGATGCGAAAGATTTCGATGATGCGGTGTTTGTAAAGAAAACGGCAAACGGTTTCACCCTTTACGTGTCTATAGCCGACGTAAGCCACTACGTTAAAATGGACGATCCCGTGGACATCGATGCCTTCGAGAGGGGTACCAGCGTCTATTTCCCGGGCAAGGTCTTACCGATGCTTCCCGAGGAGCTCTCCAATGATCTCTGCAGTCTGAAGCCGTATGAAAACAGGCTGACTCTTACCTCGGAGATCAGGTACGACAAAAACGGCAGGCGATTGAGCTTCAGCATCTATCCGAGCGTTATCAGGAGCTCTGCAAGGCTTACTTATACGTCGGTCAAAGACATCCTTGAACATAAAGACAGATCCACGACCATCGAAGGCGAGCTGCAGAACAATCTTCAGGTCATGCGGGAGCTTGCCGCCATGTTGCGGGTACAGAGGCTGAAAAACGGAAGTCTCGATCTTGACCTGCCGGACATAGAACTGACGGTCGACAAATACGGCGCGCCCGAGTCCATCTCCAAAAAGGAAAGGAACATTGCCCATATCCTTATAGAAGAATTTATGCTCGAGGCAAACAGGGTAGTCGCTACCTACGGCACATCCGATTCTCACCCCTTCATCTACCGGATACATGAGCAGCCCGACCACGACAAGCTGTACGAGTTCTACCTGTTCGTCCATAACCTCGGGTTGAAAATACCCGCATTCGAGAAATTCGATTCACTATCGCTTCAAAACATTCTGGACAAAGTAAAAGACACCAAGCTTGAGAAGGTAATCAATTATACGCTCCTCCGCTCCATGATGCAGGCAAAGTATGATGTCGCGAATATAGGCCATTATGGACTGGCGTTCGATCTCTATACACATTTCACCTCTCCCATAAGAAGGTATCCGGACCTTACGGTCCACAGGATATTGCGGGACCTGTTCACGCAGAGCATGTCGAAAAAGCGTGCCGAGATGTGGACATCGAAGCTGGAAGACATTGCGAAACACTCGTCGGAAACAGAGAGGAATGCAATGGATGCCGAAAGGGACCTCTATAAAATACTGACGGCAAAGATGCTCATAGAAAAGCAGAATACCCCCCTGCAAGGCTACATCAGCGGTATTACGGGATCGGGATTGTTCGTGGAGATAGAAGACTTCTTTATCGACGGCTTCCTCGCATTTGAAGACATACCCCATGACTATTTTTACTCGGACACTGCACGCCATATAGCGGTGGGTAAAAAAACCGGACGCACCTTCAAGATCGGACAGAAGATTGAAATACAGATAACCAATATAGAACGGTTTACCGGCAAGATAAAAATTGAGACGGTGAATAAATAAAGGGAGGATAGAGTGTTGAAGAGGATGATAGCAGATAGAGCTTCTCTCGTGTTTCTTGTCACCGTGTTCCTGGCCGGAGGGTGCGGCAGTTCAAAAACAAGCACACCGGCACCCGCTCCGGCGAATGTTATGTACGGTGCAAACGGATATGTATTGACCCCTGCAGGCCTCCAGATAGGGGCCGACCGCAAGAGCATCCCCATGCCGAGTGAAATCACCGTAACGCCGGACGGAAAGACAGCACTGGTGCTGAGCACCGGATGGGACAACTATGTGGCAAGCAGGACTCACATGATAACCGCAATCGATGCCGTGACCGGTACCATTGTTTCCAGCCTGGCACTCAAGCCCCTCGGATACGAAAGTTTCGACGGAATGGCGGTAAACAGCTCGGGAACCGATGTGTATGTTCCCGGCATAGGCGGAACCAGCATAACTGCGCAGAGAGGCTTTGTACTCGATGTGGGAATAGGTGCAAACCGCAGTCTCAGTTTAAAGCAGGCCATACCGCTCCAGCCCTATATCACGTCAACGTTCGGCTCCGCCGACATGCAGCTCTGGCCGACAGCGGCAGGAATAGCGGTAACCGGCAATACCTTAATTACGGCAAATAATGTTGCGTATGACACAAATGGCAGCCAGTATCCCGGTGAAACGATTTCCATCATAGACCTTGCAACAGGTATACAGACCTTCACCTTAACAACCGGCGGGCTTTACCCCTGGGCCGTAGCAATAACCCCGGACGGGAAAGAGGCGTACGTGTGCAACCGGCAATCCAGCACCGGCGCCGGAAATGTTACGGTGTTTTCGATTTCAGGCACCCCTGCTACCATAACGACCATACCGTTGGATCAGGTAGGTTCTGCAGCAATTATTTCTTCATTGGACGGCACTAAGATGTACGTCGCAAATACGCTCAGCGACACGGTCAGTGTCATCAACACGACAAACAACACGGTGGCCGGCACCATATCCCTTGCCATGTTCATCAGCGAACCCACCATGGGTGGACTACCGAACAACCTTGCACTTTCGGGAGACGGTAAATACCTGTATGTGTCCATGGGTGCCGATAATGCAATC
>JAKAHI010000190.1 GCA_021815065.1 bacterium
GAGTGAGGAACAGATCGGAGAAAAGATCATTGCAAATGCTGTTGACTCGTGTTTCTTCCCACTGTATGAGGTGGACCATGGAAAGACGAAGATTACGTACGACCCTGAAGCAAAAGGAAAAAAAGTATCGGTCATGGAATGGTTGAAATTAATGGGTAAGACCAGGCATCTTACCAAGCCGGAGAACAAGGATGTCGTTGACGCATTCCAGAAAGAAGTCGACAGAAGATGGCTCAGAATAAAGGCTATGCATGAGAGCCCTTATCTGTAAGAGGATTCTTCAAGGTGGTATACAAATATTCCTTATAAATCAAAAAATGTTGAATTTTGGTTGGATATGGTATAAGGGTTGTTAATTAAAGGAGAAAAGGTATGGCAGGCCCATCACTTATAATGTATGAGGAGGAGTTTAACCAGATCAATAAAGTTCTGGAAAAACTTACCAAGGAAGCCAATGCAAAGATCGTATTCCTTGTTGATAAAAATGGACAGTTAATAGCTGCATACGGAGAAACAAAAAACATTGATACGACATCTCTCGCATCATTGACCGCGGGTAACATAGCGGCAACAGGCGGATTGGCAAAGCTTATAGGTGAGAAGGAGTTTTCCATACTGTTTCATGAAGGAGAAAAAGACAACATACATATTTCGATTATCGGGCAGAGGGTAATCCTCGTTGTTATCTTTGATCACCGCTCTTCCCTCGGACTTGTCAGACTGAGGGTTAAGAAAACCGGGGACGAGCTCAATGCGATCTTTTCGAGGCTCATTAAGAAAGTGGAAAAAGAACCGCAGGCAGGTTCTCCATTTTCTGAAATTACCGATGAAGATATAGAAAACCTGTTTAAGGATTAGGGAGTTTACGAAGCATGTCCTTTATTAATTATTCTTCAAGGGAGATTAACTGTAAAATTGTTTATTACGGTCCGGGACTGGGGGGGAAGACAACCAACCTCCAGTTTATTTACGACAAGATGAGTCCCGATACCAAAGGAAAACTGATATCCCTTGCAACGGAAACGGAGAGGACATTGTTTTTCGATTTTTTGCCTCTGGCCCTTGGAGACATCCGTGGTTTTAAAACAAGGTTTCAGCTTTACACGGTCCCGGGACAGGTGTTTTATGACGCAAGCAGAAAACTGATCCTGCGGGGGGTAGACGGCGTTGTGTTTGTTGCAGATTCCCAGATAGAACGAATGGATGCAAATATCGAAAGTATAGAAAACCTCAAGATTAATCTGAAAGAAAACGGTTACGATTTTGATAAGATTCCGCTGGTCATTCAGTACAATAAACGGGACCTCCCGAACGCTGCGGAACTGCAGGAAATGAAAAATACCCTCAACCCGAAGAATGCTCCCGACTTTGAAGGGGTCGCGACGAAAGGTATAGCGGTATTCGAAACGCTGAAAGCGATTGCAAAGATTGTCCTTGTAGAGATGAAGAAGAGCGCAGCGGTACGGTAGCCTTGTCCGGCCTGGTTGCCCCGGGTTTTTCTTTCGGTTTAAAAAATGGTTGCATTGTTCTATTTCTTCCGTTATAAATAATTTCGCTTTCGGCGAAGGATAAGGAGAAGCACTGTGGCTTGCAAAACGAAAAACAGTAAGACAAAGAGTACGAAGAAAAAAAAGAAATAATAATATCTTCCTCGGTAGCTCAATGGTAGAGCATTCGGCTGTTAACCGAAGGGTTGCAGGTTCGAGCCCTGCCCGAGGAGCCATTTTAAGCGGGCACTTTGTTTGCAGCAGAGTGCCCGCTTTTTTTGCACGGTTTGGCACAGAACAGTTTTCCGGGCAACGCAAGAAAATATATCTGTGTACTCTTGATTCAGCCATGAATCAACAAACTCCTTTTTTTCTTGACAAGAAGTGCAGAACATAATTTATATAGCAAGGTTAAATTTGTATGCAAAATTATAATCTTATAAACATAGCAATATATGCGGTTATTATTATAGGCTTTGCGGTCATTACCGTATTACTCTCAGCCCTTGTCGGTCCAAAGGCAAAGTCGAATGAAAAGCTCTCTCCGTACGAATGCGGTGTCGAGCCGGTCGGCAATGCCCGTTTCAGTTTTCCGGTAAAGTATTATGTCATCGCTCTTATGTTCCTGATCTTCGATGTTGAGGTTGTGTTCATGTATCCCTGGGCGATAATCGTGAGGGCACTCGGTGCTTTCGGTATGTATGAGATGGGCGTTTTTATCTTTATCGTACTGATTGGATTTGTTTATGCGTGGAAGAAAGGTGCGTTCGAATGGGAATAGAAGAAAAACTCGGAGACAGTGTATTCACCACCAAGCTTGACGAGCTTGTCAACTGGTCAAGGAAGAACTCCCTGTGGCCCATGCCTTTCGGAACGGCCTGCTGCGCAATAGAATTTATGGCGACTGTAGGGACCAGGTTCGACCTCGCGCGGTTCGGCGCCGAGGCCATGAGATTTTCTCCAAGGCAGTCCGATTTGCTTCTCGTTGCCGGGACAATATCGAACAAAATGGCCCCTGTTTTAAAAAAGATTTACGACCAGATGGCAGAACCGAAATGGGTGATATCCATGGGTTCCTGCGCAACGTCCGGGGGCATATTCGATTCGTATCCGACGTTGCAAGGGATCGACACGATCATTCCGGTCGATGTTTATGTTACGGGCTGTCCACCGAGGCCGGAAGCATTGATAGATGCGATTATGCAGCTTCAGGAAATCATCAAACAGGAATCAGTACGAAGACCAAGAAAGGCGATGTCCATAAAATAATATGTCGGAATTGATTGAAAGCATAAAGAATAGATTCGGCGAAAAGATAGTTTCGGCCCGGGAGGACTTCCGGCCGCGATCGATAAAGGTTGCGGTTAACGATCTGCTTGAAGTGATGACAGCGCTGAAGAATGAAGAGCTGTTCCAGTTCAATCAGATACTGGATATTGCAGGTGTGGATTTTCTCAACCAGAAGCCGAGGTTCCTTGTCGCGTACATACTGCTCTCGACCATAACGAACAAGAGGTTAATCGTTGAAACGGATGTCGATGAGTTCGAATCAGTACCGAGCCTTACCGGCGTGTGGTGCGGTGCCGACTGGTTTGAGAGAGAGCTGTACGATATGTCGGGTATCAAGATAAAGGGGCATCCGGATTTAAAGCGCATCTTGATGTCGGAAGACTTCGAGGGCCACCCGCTGAGAAAAGATTTCCCGGTCAGAGGAACGACACCTCCGGAACAGCGTTATGCTCCCTGGGACAAGAGAAGGACAAGGGAGTACTGATGTTTACCTTTGAGAAGAAAAAGAAAGACACCATGATCCTGAATATGGGGCCATCCCATAATGCGACCCACGGTACGTTACGCATCGTGCTCGAGCTTGACGGTGAAAGGATCGTCAATTCGAATCTGGAGATAGGTTATCTGCACCGGGGCATCGAAAAGATGGCGGAGCAGCGGACGTACAATGGTTTCATACCGCTTACGGACAGGATGAACTACGTATCTCCCATCATGAACAATATTTCGTACGCTCTGGCGGTCGAGAAATTGCTGGATATAGACGTGCCGAAGCGGGGGCAATACCTCAGGGTCATCATGAATGAATTCACGAGGATTGCCGATCACCTCGTAGCGATCGGAACAAACGTTGTCGATATCGGCGCACTGACAAACTACTTTTACTTCTTCAAAGAAAGGGAAAGGATCTACGACCTTATCGAGAAGGTGGTGGGCGCACGGTTGACGACGACCTTTACAAGGGTTGGGGGTATTGCACGGGACGTATCCGATGACTTTGGATCCGATGTAAGATTTCTCTTGAAGGAAATACCCAGATCGATAAATGATGTTGATAAGCTTTTAACGAAAAACCGCATATTCATGGACAGAACTATTAATGTCGGTTCGATAACGCAGGACAGGGCGCTTGAATACGGATTTACAGGTCCTGTGCTGCGCGCGACAGGGCTTGCGTGGGATTTAAGAAAGAAACAGCCCTATTCGAGTTATGAAGATTTTCAATTCGATGTTCCTGTCGGCGAAAACGGCGATACCTACGACAGATATCTCGTAAGAATG